>NZ_JAALGV010000081.1:0-30232 GCF_011174875.1 Acinetobacter sp. GFQ9D191M | reverse complement strand
GATAACTAAGAGCATGATCACCAATAAACTGACGCTTGCAGTTTTTGCATTGATAGTTTTGCTTGCCATATATTTTGAGGCCATTTTTCTTTACACCCTCACTTAGACAGGTTGGACATTTGATTTCTAGTGTTATTTGCATCTCACTATCTTATCAAAAGCCAACCTGTTTTTTTCAGCATACTTTTTGAAACACCACCGAAGATGATTAGGTTGTTATCTTGCTGAATACCGTTGGAAAACGAGCTGATAGCATAGTTTATGACGAAGCGAAAAAGCGAATTAAAGACTAAAATGAGAGGTATAAGCTCGCATTTTTGCATTCATATAATCACCACTATGTTGAATGTAGCTAAATTCCTTAATACGACAGAACCAAACTATACAAGCAGATGAACCAGAAAAGGACCTACCAAAACCATAAAAATACCAGCAAGTACCATTGTTAAGCTGGCAATCACCCCTTCTTCTTTATCACGACTATAGGCTTTAGTCGTTCCAAATCCATGTGCTGCGTTGCCCAAAGATGCACCCATGACAAAATGAGATTTTAACGGTAAGGCGCCTAGCACAATATCACCAATGATCATACCTATAACACCAGTAATCATGGTAAACAAAATAACCAGTTCGACAGAGCCACCTATATGACTGCTCAACTCCATTGCAAAAGGTGTCGAAATGGAACGCGCCATTAAGCTGTAGGTTGTTGACTGATCAAAATTAAACAGCTTAGCCAAATAAAATGAACTGATCATTCCTGCTAGCATCCCCATCACCACGCCCATACTGATAGAAAGTAGATGTGTTTTGATTATTTCACGGTATTCATAAATTGGAATGGCAAAGGCGACTGTTGCAGGGCCTAACATCCAGACAATCCATTGGTTATCTTGCATATACGTATCATAGGATATATTCAAAGATAAGATTAAAATAATCAGAAGGATAGGGGGTAGTATCGCTGGTGATAAAATCAGATAAGGATATTTTTGATGGATTTTTTTTACGACAGTATAAAAAAGTAAAGTTGAAATCAGACAAACAATGGCGATTAAAGTCATGATTATTTTCCATCCTGATCTATATTACGCAGAGATTGGGAGCGATTATTCTTGATTTTATTTTCAAACTGAAAGCCAAGATGTACACTATATGCTGTAACCACCATGACACAAATGGTGCCCAGAATAACAGCAAAGATTAATTGCCAGCCTTCTGTTAAAAAAAGATGTTTATATTTAATTAGTCCAACAAAACAGGGAATAAAGAATAAAACCAATTCACCCAAAATAAAATCGGAGCCACTCTTGATCCATTCAAGTTTAAAAAATCCAGTCAATAAACCTGTTAAAACAATAAAAAGCCCGATCACTGCACCAGATACTGGAAGTTTAAATAAGGATTGAAGTATGCTGCCAATCCACCAGAAAGCAAGTAATAAACTGATTTGAAAAATGATTTTACTGATATATTTGAATCGGGTCGGATGTTCGATTTGTACAGGCATTAATATCACAGCTTGATTTTGAAGATAAGGTAATTTTATATGCTGTACATATGCGAAATAATGAATAATTTTATAAATATTATTCTATATTGGAATAATTTATGGATCTAAAATCACTTAAAATTTTTGTTGAAACTGTTAATAGCCAGAGTTTTAGTTTAGCTGCAGTACGCTTGTTTATGACGCAACCGACTTTAAGCAAGATCATTAAAAGCTTAGAAGAAGAGTTGGGAACAGCACTATTTAAAAAAGGTGAAGCAGGAAGAAAACGTGAAGTCGTACTGACTTATACAGGTGAACTGATTTATCAGCATGCATTAAACATACTGTCAGAACATGAAAAAATATATAACACGATTGAGCAAGTTAAGTTACTTAAAAAGGGTAAACTGACTTTAGGTTTACCACCATTAGGTTCTGTCTTATTTAGTTCACTTATTGCCTTATTTCATAAGCAACATCCGGATATACAGCTTAGTTTTTTAGAGGTAGGCTCAAATAGTATTGAGGAAGCAATTGCAGATAAACGTATTGATGTTGGTATTTTACTTGGTAATTTTCGACCGACTTTTGCGTCAATCCCAGTTGTTGATTCAGCAATGTGCTTACTATCCATAAAAGATTCACAGTGGAGAAATAGGAAAACTGTAAATTTGGTCGAATTAAAAGAAGAATCCTTTCTATTATTTTCTGATACCTTTACTTTGAATAGTATGATTATTAAAGCAGCAAATACAGTAGGTTTTGAACCTAAAGTTGTCTGTAAAAGCAGTCAATGGGACTTTATTGCAAAAATGGTTGAATCAAATATGGGAATCGCATTACTTCCTCAAATATATTGCCAGCAATTAGATCAGGAAAAATTCAACACTGCCGTATTGGAAAATCCAGGTTTAAATTGGACTTTAAGTATGGCCTGGAATACGACTATAGCAATGAGTCCTGCAACTAGAGCATGGCTAAATATTGTAAAAGATCATAAACAGAAAATTCACTTTTAATTCAATGCTTTTACAACCAGTTTTTGATTGTCGTTACAATCAGTTTTGGCTGTTTAATTCATCGGTTCTATCGCATTAAGGAATTTAGGTCCATTTAACTTATGTTTACCTAAAATCTAGTTTATAAATTATTTTTACAATATATTTATTAATTTCAATATTTTGAAAAAAAATAATAGAAATTTATAAAAAATTAGTTCATGAACTTATAAGATTTTTAAGAGCATTTATATGAATGACTAAGTACTGTGAAAAAAGAGAACTAGATGACGTTTAGATAAAATTTTCAATCAAATAATCTTATTGTTGTTATTTCTAGTCACATAGTCTATTTTTATTATATGAATTATTCTTCCTCACCCAAAAGACCACGTGGTCGACCAACCAAACACGGTTGTAACTATGCAGACACTAGAGAAGTTTTAATCCACCGAGGTATCGAGTTACTGACCGAACGTGGAATGAATGCTATGAGCTTGGACGATCTCATGAAATCAGTCCAAGTTCCTAAAGGGTCTTTCTACCATTATTTTGTAAATAAAGAGGCTTTTATTTTAGAAGTCTTAGATGCTTATGAACTTTATTTTGTGAAGCGATTGAATAAGTTTTTAAGTCAAACTGATCTTTCCCCACTAGAAAAGCTGCAAAATTTTGTAAAAGATGCGGGTGAAAAAATGCAAAAATATGATTTTAAACGAGGTTGTATTTTAGGTAACTTAGGACAAGAAGTGTCGTATTTGCCACAAGGAATCATTGCCCGAATCGAAAGTATCTTTAAGGTATGGGAGAAATTAGTTTCTGATTGCCTCCATCAGTCAAATTCACAATATAGCCTAGCTGATTGCGATGAAGCTGCTTATCAGTTTTGGATTGGGTGGGAAGGTGCAGTTCTAAGAGCGCGTTTGGTCAAATCAACAAGTCCCTTAGAAGCATTTTATCGCTTGTTTACTTTAGCTGTAAAAAAACAAAATCACGTAAAAAGTTAATTAAAAAAATAAATGCAGATGTCTGTATTTATTTTTTAATTAATTCTAGACAAGCAGTCTAATTAAATAGAGAGGAAGTTCTATGTACAAAGGTATTGTAATTACTAAAGATGAAGCTGGTTACACATCACAAATTACTGAGATTGCATCAAAGCCTTTACAAGAAGGAGAGGTTAGAGTCGAAGTCAAATATTCAACACTCAATTATAAAGATGCTTTAGCCATTACTGGGCGTTCACCAGTGGTGCGTAGTTTTCCTTTGACCCCAGGCATCGATTTTTCGGGTGTTGTGATTGAATCAAAACATCCAGCATGGAAAAAAAGAGATGAAGTTCTACTGAACGGTTGGGGAGTGGGTGAAAAGTATTTTGGAGGGCTAGCCGAGCAAGTCACTGTTTCTGGTGATTGGCTCATACAAAAACCTTCTGCTTTTTCTTTTAAAGATACGATGGTTATTGGTACAGCAGGTTATACCGCAATGTTGTGTGTTATGGCTTTACAAAAACATGGTATTAAACCAAGTGATGGAAAAATTTTAGTGACAGGTGCAAATGGTGGAGTAGGTAGTATTGCCATTATTATTTTGAATCATCTTGGTTATGAGATTACAGCTTCAACTGGTCGACCTCAAGAGTCAGAATATTTAACCTATCTAGGTGCGAGTGAAATTATTGATCGTATTGAATTATCTTCCCCAGGAAAGCCATTAAACAAAGAGGTTTGGGCTGGCGTAATTGATACTGTTGGAAGCCATACTTTAGCCAATGCATGTGCTAGTACAAAATATCGTGGTGCAGTTGCTGCGTGTGGTTTGGCAGGCGGAATGGATTTTCCAGCAACAGTTGCTCCATTTATTCTAAGAGGGATTACCTTATATGGAATTGATAGCGTGATGGCACCAATCGAATTAAGAAAAGAAGCATGGGAACGTTTGGCTACAGAATTAGATCAAACAAAATTAGAAACAGTAACGACTGAAATTCAGTTAACAGATGCTTTAAATATTTCAAATGAAATTTTAGATGGAAAAATTCGAGGTAGAGTTGTTGTACAGATATAGTTCAACAAAATGAGTTGTGGGACTGTTCTAAATTTTGTGTAAGTACTTAATTTTTATTTATCTTATTGAGGATAATAAAAAGAGGTACTTCACATGGATGAAGCTACAATCAAAAGTATGGCAGCTGAATTAGCTAAAGGTTTAAAAACTCCTGAAGATTTAAACCAAATGACAGCCATATTTAAAAATTTCATGATCGAAACCGCTCTGAATACTGAGCTTTCTGAACATTTAGGCTATGAAAAGCATCAACCTAAGAAAGGATCTAATGCACGTAATGGTTTTAGCTCCAAAACAGTTCTAACACAAGATGGGCAGCTTGCTTTAGATATCCCTCGTGATCGTGACGGCTCTTTTAAACCACAGATTATTAAGAAGCATCAAACACGCATTACTAGCATGGATGATCAAATTCTTTCGCTATATGCGAAAGGAATGACAAATAGAGAAATTGTTGCTTTTTTAAAGAAATGTACGATGCCGATGTATCTGCCTCCCTTATTAGTAAGGTGACGGATGCTGTCATTGAACAAGTGACAGAATGGCAAAATAGAACACTCGATAGTCTTTATCCTATTGTCTATTTAGATTGCATTGTTGTTAAGGTTCGTCAGCATTCAACAGTAATCAATAAATCAGTTTATTTAGCATTAGGCATTAACCTGGATGGCCAAAAAGAACTTCTTGGCATGTGGCTTGCTCAAACAGAAGGTTCCAAATTCTGGCTATCAGTCATGACAGAGCTTAAAAATCGAGGAGTGCAAGATATTCTTGTAGCCTGCCTTGCGAAGCAGCGCTTCTCAGGACTAAAGGGCTTTCCTGATGCGATAGCCTCTGTCTACCCTCATACTGATATCCAGCTGTGTATCGTACATGTTGTAAGCAATAGCCTGAGATTTGTGAGCTGGAAGGACTACAAAGTTGTAACAGCAGGATTGAAGGCGATCTATCAGGCAAGTACAGAGGAAAATGCTTTAAAGTCCCAAGATATCTTCTGCGATCAATGGAATCACCAGTATCCAAAAATTGGAGAATCCTGGCGGGCAAATTGGGAAAATATCCGAACGATCTTTAGCTATCCTGCTGAAATACGTCATGCGATTTATACAACAAATGCAATTGAATCATTGAATAGCGTGATCCGCCATTCAACTAAAAAGAGAAAGATCTTCTCTTCTGATGATTCAGTGAAAAAGGTCATTTATTTAGCAACTTCAAATGCTGCTAAAAAATGGACCATGCCAATTCAAAATTGGCGTTTAGCAATGAATTGGTTTACGATTCAGTTCGATGATCGATTAAAAGATCATTTATAAAAAATGAGACTTACACAAAATAATTTACAGGCTCGTAGAAACATGAAGATACATTCTTTTGGTGAACACAATAACATTATTTTATCTAATAATTGTATTGAAGTTCGAGGTGCACGTGAGCATAACCTTAAGGATGTAGATGTTTCTATCCCAAGAAATGCACTTGTTGTATTCTCAGGTGTATCGGGTTCAGGAAAATCATCACTTGCTTTTGGAACTATTTTTGCTGAAGCACAAAGAAGATATTTCGAATCTGTTGCACCTTATGCAAGACGCTTAATAGATCAGGCCGGAGTACCAGATGTTGATGCTATTGATGGTCTACCACCAGCAGTAGCATTGCAACAACAACGTGGTGCAAGTAATACCCGTTCTTCTGTTGGAAGTGTAACAACTTTATCAAATCTCGTGCGAATGATTTATTCGCGTGCTGGTGCATATCCTGCCGATCAGCCAATGTTATATGCCGAGGACTTTTCACCGAACACTCCTCAAGGTGCTTGTCCTACCTGTCATGGTTTAGGTCACATTTATGAAGTTACAGAATCGACAATGGTTCCTGACCCAACACTCAGTATTCGTGAGAGAGCTATCGCATCATGGCCACCTGCTTGGCACGGGCAAAACTTACGCGATATCCTAGTAACCCTAGGGTATGATGTTGATCGACCATGGAAAGATTTACCGCAATCGGATAGAGACTGGATTTTATTTACTGAAGAAACCCCAACAGTTCCTGTCTATGCTGGTTTAAGCCCCGCTGAGACTCAATCTGCACTTAAACGTAAACTAGAACCCAGCTATATGGGCACTTTCACTGGTGCTCGTCGCTATGTCCTTCATACTTTTGCTAATACCCAAAGTACGTTGATGAAAAAACGTGTTTCACGTTTTATGGAAGGAAAAATATGCCCTTCCTGTCATGGTAAACGCCTTAAAGCAGAAGCCTTATCTATTACCTTTGCTGGAGTAGATATTGGTGAGTTTATGCAACTTTCTTTGGATAAGTTAACTTGCCTGCTTGAGCCCATTGTTCTTGGCAATTTCGACGCTCATGATGCTGGAGAAAAGACTAATAATAAAGTAACCCAACTTGATAGATCTGAACGAGCAACAACAGGTAGAGCAGTGCATTCTGTATCTCCAGATGTAAGACGTACGTCAGCACTTTCAGATGAAAAGAAAATTGCTGCCCAGCGTTTAGCAAATGGTGTGATGAGGCGTTTAAATCAATTACGCCAGTTAGGTCTTGGTTATCTAACATTAGATAGAGCCACACCGACTCTTTCAGCGGGAGAGTTACAACGTTTGCGGTTAGCAACACAATTAAGTTCTATGCTATTTGGTGTAGTTTATGTACTGGATGAACCATCTGCGGGATTACATCCTTCAGATAGTCAGTCATTATATGATTCTCTCGATAAATTAAGAGACGCTGGAAACTCCGTATTTGTTGTAGAGCATGATTTAGAGCTCATGCGTCGTGCTCAATGGTTAGTGGATGTTGGACCAGATGCAGGAGAGCAAGGTGGTAATATTTTATATAGTGGAGTACCTCAGGGTTTAAGTGAGATTTCAGCTTCACGTACTGCAAGTTATTTATTTAATAAAATCCCAGTTACTCAAAGTTATGGACGTACACCCTCTGGTTGGCTTGAACTTAACAATATTTACCGACATAACCTGCATAATATTGATGCTCGTATACCTCTTAGTGTACTTACAGCAGTTACAGGTATTTCAGGTTCAGGTAAATCTAGTCTCGTTTCTCAAGCTTTACCCGAGTTAGTACTTTCATATTTAGGCAATGAATCTGAAACTGAAAACAATAATGAAAATAATCCTTTAAATGAAGGAATGTTGGTTACCGAGGTTACACAGGGTTCTCTAGCTGGTGATGTGGAGGCTATACAGCGTCTGGTACAAGTTGATCAAAAACCAATTGGCCGTACTCCACGTTCTAATCTGGCAACTTATACGGGTTTATTTGATCATGTTAGAAAGTTATTTGCTGGGACTCCTGAAGCTCGCCAAGCTCATTATGATGCTGGACGTTTTTCGTTTAATGTGGCTAAAGGGCGATGTGAAACTTGTGAAGGTGAAGGCTTTGTCAGTGTAGAATTATTGTTTATGCCAAGTGTATATGCCCCTTGTCCGACATGTCATGGTGCTCGATATAATGATGACACTCTGAAAATTCGCTGGAATGGACGTAATATTGCTGAAGTATTAGGAATGACCGTCAATGAAGCACGTGATTTTTTTGATGGAGAGGTCTCGATTGCTCGTTCACTACAATTATTAAAGGAAATTGGCCTTGGTTATTTACGTTTAGGGCAACCAGCGACTGAACTATCTGGTGGAGAAGCGCAACGTATTAAATTGGCGACCGAGCTGCAACGCAATCAGCGTGGAAATACACTGTATATACTTGATGAGCCAACTACAGGTTTGCATCCATCAGATGTAGATCGATTGTTAGTTCAATTGCAGCGATTAGTCGATGCGGGTAATACCGTGGTTATGATTGAGCATGATATGCGTGCCGTTGCACAAGCAGATTGGGTGATTGATGTGGGACCAGGTGCTGGAAATGCTGGTGGGAATATTGTTGTGGCAGGAACACCAAAACAAATAACAGAAAATCAAGATAGCCGTACTGCTCCATATTTAGTTAATGAGTTAGTGAGTCGTGATACTAAACGTTGATATTGCGAGTGGGTAGAATAAAACCTTAAATTAAAAGCCTGTAAAATTAATTAGATATTTTTCGTTTTAGGTGGTGTGTGAGCATGAAATCTAAAAGTTTTTTTCAACTAAGGGCTTTGTTGCACAAACCTATCTGTAACGGCTTTTTCAGCGATATAATTTTCAAATGAAGAAGCCTACACACAAAATCTACCGCACAACCAATTGGCCCGCATATAACCGAGCACTCATGAGTCGCGGAAATATTGCCATTTGGTTTGATCCTGCTACGCAATGGTATGCGCCATCAAAAGGCAAACAAGGACGAAATCAAACCTACTCCGACGCAGCTATCCAATGCTGCTTAATGATTAAATCCTTATTCCGCCTATCTTTAAATATGGTCACTGGCTTTGTGCAAAGTCTGATTAAACTTTGATTTAGTATAAAAACAAAGTTAGTAAATAAATCATATAAATCAAATACTTTTTTATTAAATATAAAATCTATTTGAATTAATTTTGTTAATTTTGGGACTGTGTTATTCTATTATTGTAACGCTAAAAATAATTTACCTGTGCAGAAAAAAATGATGACACCATTGCTCATTGATGCATTAACAATATCTGAAGGTAGGTTTGAAAAACCATGCCCAGTTTTAGTTTTGAAAATGATGTTACTCAATGAGGAAATGAGCACTGAGTCTTCAAAAAAAATTAAAAATCAAGCCTTACTACTGCTCGCGATATATCGTAAGTTACTGCTTGCTGTCGATAGGGATGTATGTAAGGTAAAAACTCTAAAGGATAGTGTGAAAAGAAGGCACTGGGGTAAAGTGGATAAAGCACAGGACAAGATGGTGGTTGCAGGCCAACTTCGACTAAAGAGTTTAGATCCAGAAGAAATGATTTTATTTTTAAATACACAGCATTTTTTGAAAAAGCTGCCGATTTCCTTTGTTCAAGAATTGGTTAATTGGGCATCACCGGTGGTGAGTGGTAATTTTTTAATCGAAAATGTTTTAGCTGGTTATATCGCCCAGAAGCTTTTGCCATTAGAAAGAATTAAAGTGAAAGAGCTTGGAAAATCTGTGCAACCATATTTTCATTTAGCTGACTTTTTTGTATTTTTACCTCAATTGGAGGAACTTTATCAAAAACATCAGCAGCAAATTGTTTGTGCGGCACCAACTGCAGAAGTTGCTTTAGCCTTAACAGACTGGAAGAAGGCATGGGTCTATCGTATTCGGAGTAGTTCATGAATGAGTATTTGGTGCAGCTCCTAAAATGTATTAATCAGAATGAAAATATAGAAAAAGAACAACTGATCCAAGCATTATTTTTGTTGCGTGCACACTATAGCTTAGCTGGCATTGTTGTCATTTGTCAGCGAATCTTCACATTGATTGGGGATGATGAATTATCAGAATTTCGTGATGAGCTTAATACGTTAAAGATCATTAGTAGATTACAGGATTCTGAGAAGAAATATTCACATTTCTTCTCAGAAACAACAGATAGAAATAATATACTTACGCCATTACGCCCCTACACTGGAGACAGTGGTATTTGTGACTTGCTATTGATTAAAGCAGGAATAAGTCAAAATAATGAGAGTTTTAATACGGTAATAAGGTGGTTTTTAGACCAAATCTTTCACTTTCAAAAAAAAGTACATACTCTAGAGCTTTATAGTAGTTATTTAACGGGTGATGGAAGCATAAAGCTGAAAGATCAAAAAGGATCTCGTGTGTACAATGCCTTTTTAGCGATTAGGCTGTTGGGTGATCCAAGTCATGAGGATATTTTAGAACGAGTCAAAGACTTAATCACTCAAAACGGACCGGAACAATGGATTCGTTCAATGTCCGATCGTTCTGAAGATAAACGATTTAAAGAAGTTTTTTATCCATTAAAGCTATTTTTATCCCAAATTTGGGAAAACAATCCTCTAAAAAATAAGAAGAAACGTCCAGAGTTTGTACACTGTATAGGGTTAAAGCACAAAAAATTGATCCTGCAACGATATGGTTCATTAAGTATTGCTATCCAACCTTTAGAGGATGTAGATGAAATTCATCGTGGTCTAGTCTCTGATGTATTTGAGCATGATGAGATTGAAGAAGATGAAACACCATTGGAGCCCTTGTTTAGATTTTTTTTGGCAGAACAATCCGATTTAATTCGAGGGCTTTATGCATCTAAGTCTACTTCTCAACATATTGAAGCTGCAAATGTTGGTTTAGTTTGGACCAAATCGCGATTGTCCTTAAATTCAATTCAAGAAGTATTTAGGCTCTGTCAACCATCTCATACTGATGCCAGCTTAATCTTACGCGCAAAATTAGCTTTAATATTGAGTTTACTCACAGGACGTTCGGTTACTGAATTAACAGCGCCTCGTTTTAGTCGAAATGCAGATCAGAATAATATTGCTATTCAGTATGATCATACTTTATCTGCATATGTATTAAGTGTGTTTGCAGGGACACCGACACTCAAAAAAAAACCAGAACATTCTAAATTTCATGTGCCATGGACCAATGAATTACATTTGGTTTTACCAAGTGAACTCAATGATTTGGTGAGTCAAGTCAAAAATCTTGGGATTACAAGACGTCATATGGCAGTTGAACGTGACGTGAGTGAACTGATTAACCGTTTACCTCAAGAGCTAGAAATCAGCCTCAAAAGCATTCGAGATATTCTTCCACGGTTGTTATATGATCATAGCCAAGGTGATTTAGCTGTCGTTAAAGCAGTGACGAATGCATCAGGTCGAAATTATGATAACTTGATTCATTATGCCTCTTTTGAACAGAGGCAACTTGAGCAATTATGGGCTGATTGTTTAAGAACGATAAAAATTGATATTCCTCAATACATAAACACTTCAAGTGAACGCGTGGGTAGCCCGATTGGAATAAAGATTGTTGAAATACAAAATGAAATTACACGAATAAAAAACAGAATAAATCAGGCTTATGAACAGAAAAATTGGCAGGTGCTCTTTGATAACTTAACCTTGTATACAGCATTATGGATGAATCTTGCAACTGCAGGACGAGGAATTAAGCAACCCTTTCCAAAGTGGATCAGTCAGCAAGGCTGGGCATTGATTCAAGATAAACATCATCAAGATGAATCAACCGATCGTTATGTACCATTGACGCCAGCGTTGATCAAACAGATTCAAGGTTTACGTGGTTTGATGGTAATGCTGGGGGAGCAAGTTGAACCACGTGTTGATTTATCATCTTATGCTATGCAACTTTGTGATCCTCATCAGATTGAAGGTTTAGTTAGAAATTGGGCACGGAAGTTGGTTCGCTCTGATCATAATCAGTTACCTGGACGGTTCAAGGATGCTGGACTTGGGCACTGGATACGGGGGCGTCATCCATGGGATATGTTATCTGTATTTCCTGTATCAGTTTTTAAACAACAGTGGCTTGATGTACAAGAAAACCTGCAAAAACAATTAGGTTTCGAATGTCTTGAAGGTTTTGATTTTTTTAAAATCAAGCATATTCCAACATTTGTTTTAACCCAAGAGACTAAAACAGCTCAAGTAGAGACGAAGCCGAGAATACAATATTCAGAAAATGATGTAAAAGAATGGCTGAAAAACTCAGAGTATAAGTCCTATTGTCCGTTGATCTTTGGGGAAAATCCTGAGCCACAAGTAGCTTTAGAGCTTGGACATGTATTAGCTTCCCATTTAGCTAAAAATACAAACATTGATTTGCCAGAAGCGATCAAGGCATATTGTGCTTATATTCGCGATAAAACGAAAATTCCTTTATTCGTTCAACTTCCTCAAAAAGCTAATCGTACATGGCTGACATCTGAAAATAGTTTTAGTACATGGGGTTATATTGAACAAAACTTACTTGATTTTATTCAGAAGGATTTAGAACATTTACCTGAACATCAAAATTGTGATGTTGAAATAGGACGTTTGCTGGTTGTACTCTCCATGTATTCACAACTGTGCAGAGTGAGCCATTTACAAGCGATGTTGGAGTTTATTGCTTCTGATCAACATATAGTCGCTATGGGGAATAGTCGGCTCGTTGAACTGACAGTGAATAATGATAGATCTGTGACGAAGATACGCCGTACAGTACTGTTAAGTCCTTATGTCTCGACGTTGATTTTAGTAGGCCGACAGTATCTACAGCCCCGATTAAAAGAGATTTTAGCACAGCCAAGAAATCAACAAAGAACGGCTTGGCAAAAGTGTTTTAATACATATTTAAAACAAATAGGGGTTAAGTCAACTCTATCGTTAGCTCAATGGTTGAAAGCTTTACAGCAAAATGTGATGTTAAATAGCACTCCGCTGATTGCAGGTTATATATCAGGCCAAGTCCTGACTGAAGATCTTTCAATAAATGAATTATTACGCTTATTCGAATATGAAAAATTAACCACAAATTTAGATAGCACTGAGCCAGAAAGTGAAATAGAAATAGACGATGAGCAACTCCATTTGTCTGATATTTTAGCGATGATTCAGCAACTAAAAGGTGAATCTAGATCAAGCATTTGGCTTAAACAGCTTGCCAATAATGAAACGAATCACTACTCAGTCAATTTATTAACGTGCTTTGTGCGATGGCTGATTTTACGCTGTGATGCAGAAGAGTTAAGTCTACAGAATCGAAATATGATTCATCTACATTTGGCCATCGTCAGTGCAGGTATATTGGGGTTTTCAGAAGATTTAACAAAAGATAGCCAGATTAATGAAGATGTATTTCAAAAATGGATGGAGTTGACGCAAGAGCATTTTCCACACCGCAAGCATCTCGCTGCGTGGAATCGCTTTAGAGATTTTTTAATTCAGTTAAATGATAATCGTATAAAGTTACACAAGCGTACAGCGCATCAAGCAAGTGCTAAAGTTTTTTCAAAAAATGAAGTGCAGCAGATCGTTCAAATATTACAATCTGTAGAATCTGGGGTGAATGATGCTGCTTTACGTCTAGAGATTCAGCGTCATTTTCGTTTATCTGCAGCGATGGGTGTACGCCGTTCAGAGACACTTCATTTACGGCCCTTAGATATTGATGAGGATATGCTCCGAATTCGTCCTTATGGTGAGCATCAGTTAAAAACACTTGGATCAGAACGTGTTGTTCCGATGAATTTATTAAGTCAGACGATTCAAAATGGATTAAATGATATTTATAAGAATAAAAAATATTCGATATTAATGTCTGATGAGAATAGTGAGCATAGGCCTTTTTTTGCTCAAATATCTCAAATATTAAAGAAAGTCACTGGAGATGTTGATCTCAGCTTACATCATTTAAGACATACGTTTGCAAGTACATATACTTTAAAGTGTTTGCAAACAGTGGTGGATTTTAAAGCGCTCACGATAGAATTGCCATGGCTACAAAATTGGATGCCATCGAATGAGCAATTTAATACGCTAGTAGGCAATGAAGGACAGGTTGGGCAAGGGATTAAGGCGATTAGTCGAGTGCTTGGACATTTACATGAATCGACAACATTAAAGCATTATGTTCATATCTTATTTCTGGCTACTTATGCCTATAGCATGCAACAACAGCAACCCAATTTACATACTGCATTTTTTAAGCGAGTCATGAGTCGGAGTAATTTATTCAGGCATTTCCAAGCGATTCATCAACAGAATGGTAATCTAAAATATGAGTTGAGAGACACCATCGAAAAATATGTACTCAAAAAAAGACAAAGTCAGAGGTGGGTCATCTATGCTCAAAAAAGAGGGAATTCGACTGGAAAAGTAATTAAACACGAATTATTTCAAAAGTTTGAAGATATTGAGCGGTATCTTATTTCTGGGCAGGGGCAGCCACGATTAGATATTGAGTCCTGGAAGAAAGCTTTAATTATGATGGCAAACATTCCGTCAGGTAAACGTGGTTCAAATATAGGAAGACATCCATTATCGACACAAGGAAAGTTAGCACGTTTGCCTGAATTACTCAGTGCTGTAGATTTTAATTCTGCACAAGAGATTTTAGAGCGATTTGATTATTTAGAACAAAACCAATCAGAAACTTATAATTGGTTAATAAAAAAATGGTTGTATGAAAGTAATGTAACAAAAGTATTGATGCATTTTACGGCAGAGGATGAACCTATGCTTTCAATCCTTACAGAACATCAGTTTTTTCCGATAGTGATGAAACATAATAAATATGATTATTTTAGAATTATGTCTCAACAAGCGTCATTAAGCGCCGTGCGATGGGTACTAGCATGGTTGAGTGTACGATATTTGGTGATTAGAGATCATATCAGAATTTAAGTAAATATGACTTACGCACGCTTTATTACATAAAGTTTTGAAAGACAGCGCTACCCTAATTGAGCTAAATTCAAGTGACAATTTGGGTATAAGTGCAGCCAAATTCTGTGAATTTGTTCAAGACAGCTACGTGTGCATAAATATCATTTACCTGACTACATCATACCTTGCATTTAATATGCTGCTAGAAGCCGATAGCATCCTTCCTTGTGCAAATAGCCTAAGCATATATCGTTCAACCTAAGGGGCCTAGGAATCAGCGACTTTGATTTGTTCTTTGCTTTCAATTTGATCCATATGTTATCGATTTATATTTTTTTATTTAAAAATGAATAAAAAAATTCTAATTCGGTTTGACCAAAGAAAAAGATACCCATATGATAATTACATTACAGCAAAATCTGTAATCGGGCGTGGAAACCCGCATCTCAACGTGCTAAAGAGTCACTTTTAGTGGCTCTTTTGTGTCTGCATGGCAATGCTTTATGGCAGGCCAAGTAGGGCAGTCTATGACTGGCCGTTTCGTTGAGCGGTATTTCCACCCCTATTTGGTTTGCCACCATCTCGTGGAAAAGATGTTGGCAAATTTCACATTGATCAACGAGATTACAATATGAAAAATATCATTTTAAAAGTACCCATTTCTCTTAGGTTTCTTTTGTTAGCGCTGACTGAATATTGACGGTCATTTAATTCATCGCTTTAACCAAATCGAACTATATACACTTTCAAATTTCGTACTTGAGCGAAAGTCTGACAGTGTTGTCTGGAGAAAATAAAAATGGGTCCAACACGATTATTGACCAATATTATTCAGCGTAAAGTTATGTTGCCAGAAGAAATGTCACCTTCAATGCAGCGTGACAATTTTGAAGTAGCACTGACTGATTTTGAAAAACATTCCATCATCAAATGTTTATTTAAAGCGGATAACCAGCGTTCTACGGAATGTTGGAATGTGCAAGAAATTGCAAACTTTATTGAGGATTGCACAGAAGATCAAAACATCAATTTATGCATTTTGTATTGGAAAGATATACACGGCAATATTTACATTATTGATGGGGCACATCGTCTTTCCTGTATTTATGCATGGATCAATAGATATTTTGCGGATGAGCAAGTCCCTCAAGCACCTAATTTCAATGATCAACAAAAACAAGATATTCGTTACCTCCGCAATTATTTAGGAGATCTTGCTGATTTTCAAAAAATTTGTACTGATGCCGAATTTGCAGAAAAAAAATCGAAATTAGGCGATATTAAAATCAGTTTCAGGCAGGTACTGGGAACTCCGGAAGATGCGCGACGGGTATTTCAATCGATTAACTCAGATACTAAACGTTTAGATAAATATGAGGAATATCACCTAAGAAATCGCGGTAGTGACGCGTATTATGCGATCTATGCCTGTTGTTATATCAATGACAATAAATCTAACCTAGAAGAGCTCCAATATACACGTTTAAATGAGTTGATTGAGTTAGGGGAGAGGATCCACCAGCTCCTTTTTTCGACCATTTTATTAGACAATGAAATGAGTCATGGCAAAAAAATTGGCTTGGTCAATGAGTTGATGAATATCATTGCGGGTGATCAGATTCATAATATTATGAGTCTGAATCAGGGGGAACGCGTTGAAAACCTGATGTCGCATCTGTTGACCATTCTTTGCAGAATAGCGACGCCTGTAAAAAATACTGGGGTTCCGAGTTTGGGCTTTCATCCATACTTATATTTTTATAAGGACCAGCGTTTTCAGATTACTTCTTTTCTTGCATGGTTTTCAATTGTGTATGAAATTCATGAAAGCCGCATGCAGATTCATCATCGAACGATTAGTTTCAAAGACTTCACCCGGGTACGCCGTAGTATTGAGTTCTTGATTGCTAATTTCCCCGTGGCGACCACTGAAACGGTCGGCAAGTTCGGCAGTGGTATCAAGGGCTATGATCGGCTACAAATTGTCTATAAAGCCTTTATTTGCTTAAGCTTGGAAATGGAAGTTGATTTTGATGATGAGGAATGCCTGAATACCTTTATTCTGTCCATGTCTAAGGCCTTCAAGTACATAAACTTTAACGAGTTTTATGTCGAAAGATTTTTGGGTGGTTATGATGATGCAGTCGTCAAGCATGTGGTGGGATATGTGGAGTCGATTAGTCCAATTTCTCGGTCAAAGCCCAAGGCCTTTTCGGCATTAACCAAGAGTCTGCTTAAGCACAATTTTCTGGTGGGTAATCATAACTTTTGCCTCATTTGTGATGGATTGATCTATCTTGATTCTACTGAATCGGATCATCGGATTGCCAAAGCCGTAGGTGGGCAAGGTGTTCTAGAGAATGGTCTGCTGGTTCATCCCATCTGTAATAGAATGAAATCAGATCTGAGTCTGGAAGAGATTAGAGCGGATTTGTTTGGTGAATTACTGTATTGATCAGCAGAGGTGTGAATTAATTTTCTAAAATGTATCAATGATTTAACTTTTGATATATTCAGCCAATGTGGTTATTTTTAATTCAGTCCAGAATCACAACCAGAAGCTAGCTGTAGTTTCTGAATGACCGTCAAGGTCCTTAGTTTCGCCCATAGATTCCCTCTGTGGGCTTTTTTTTTGATCAAAAATTGTATAGATGCTCTAAAATAAACCTTTTAGCATTTCATAAGCAATGAGGATTAAGGCTGAGACCATCAGCACAACAAAAATGAGTTCCACTCTAGTTAACATATTAATTCCTTTTACTTTTCACTTAATTTATATAGCAGTTAAGTCGCAGCATCAATGACATAACATGACATGGAAAATAATCAAAAAGACAGAATTTGGATTTTCATCAAATCTGCTGTTTGCATACTTCAACAGTAGTTTTGAATGTTTCACTTAAACTTTAAACTTTTTCTAAAATTAAATATATTTACATATACGTTCTAAAATTTGATAGAATTTATTAAAACTTTAGATTCTAAGTGTAAATAATGAGAAGCGCTAATATTCGACGTGATGGCTACTTAAAATTTCTGAATACATGGCAAGACCGTGATGTCATTAAAGTACTTTCAGGTGTGCGTCGCTCTGGAAAATCCACCTTATTGGCGATGTTTCAACAAGACCTAAAAGCACAGGGTGTACAAGCCGAAAACATCATTGCCATCAACTTCGAATTTATGGAATTTGAAGAACTCACCGATTACCGTAAACTACATGATTATGTATTGTCCAAAGTTGATAAAAGTAAAAAAAACTATGTTTTTTTAGATGAAATACAACATGTTACTAATTTTGAAAAAGTAGTCGACTCTTTATATGTTCGAGATTATATCGATTTATATATTACAGGTTCAAACGCATTCTTTCTGAGTGGAGAACTTGCGACTTTACTCACAGGACGCTATATAGAGCAACATGTTTTACCCCTTTCATTCCAAGAATTTAAACAGTGGCATATTGAAAATAATCCGATCATCCAACAATTATCCAATCGTGATTTGTATGCTATGTACACGCACAGTAGTTTCCCCTATACGCTTGCCATGACTAGTCAGCAGGAAACCTATGATTACTTGCAAGCGGTCTATGCCAGTGTAATGTTTAAAGATGTTATTCCTCGTTTGAATACTGCTGATATTAACTCTCTCGAGCGAGTCGCAAGATATTTGGCAAGCGTGACAGGCTCACCTATTTCCATCAATAAAATTAAAAATACCTTTGTTTCAAGTGGGGTTAAGATTTCATTTGAAACAGTAAAACGCTATATTCAGGGCTTACAGGACAGTTTGTTATTTTATAGTGCCGCACAATTTAAAGTACGCGGGCGTGAGTTATTACAATCCTCTGAAAAATACTATTTAGTTGATGTCGGATTGCGCCGGATTATGTTGCCTGATGCTAATGCTGATCAAGGTCATATCTTAGAAAATGTGATTTATCTTGAGCTTGTCAGACGAGGTTATACGGTCTATGTAGGGCGGGTTGATGAATATGAAATAGATTTTGTTGCTGTCGATACTTTACAGAATTTAACTTATTATCAGGTGGCATTAGAAACGCTCAATGAGGAGACACTCAGCCGAGAGTTACGTCCATTACAGAAAATTTCTGATTCGTATCCCAAGTATTTGCTTACCTTAGACACGATAGGGACTGAAGCGAATTATAATGGTATTGTAAAAATGAGTGCTCTCGATTGGTTGCTATCTGAAAATAAGTAAAGTTGAGGGTAGACATGGATACTCTTATTTATTAATTAAAAATCAAAGACTTTTCAGCATCATTCAAGAATGTATTCAAGCATAATTTCTGCTCCAATTGTGATGGATCGATTTACCTCGACTCGATTGAGTCAGACTATCATGATTGAGCCAGAGTCGCTTACTGAAAGTAGCGAGAATTGCGCTGGAGTTTCTGAAGGATATTAATTCCTTAGTTTGCCCATTCATCCATCTGGGCATTTTTTTTTGATTAAAATACAATGCGGTTCTTGCTAAAAAATGACGGCACCCACCATAAAACACAATATTCCAAAAATAATCCAAGGCCAGATCTTTGTCTTCGGTTGTTCTAAATTCTGAGGATTATATTCCGTGTGTTCTAGCGATGTCGGTTGTGGAACACGGGTCTTTTTAGAGTAAGGCTGGTGTTTAGAGTAAGATAGTCCCGTACCTGGAATGCCGACACTGGTTCGCGTACCTTTTTTCCCAATATTTAGAGAAGCACCAGGTTTGCCAATGCTGGCACTGCTGATGCCTTTATGGGTCAGATTAATTTTAAAACCCGGGAATAATTTAATACTTTTACGAAATCTAAAACCCATATTGCTCTCATTCTAAAACTTAGCTCAATTCACGCGCTATACCAGGATCCATGATCTGCTAGAGATCGTACTTTGACGGCTATCATCAGGATACTAGTATATTTTTTATCTGGTGATTGCAATACTACCTTAAAATACCGTCAAAAATCTTTACTGTATATTTGCTGTAGGGTAATCTTAAAACTACTATTTATTGACTGATTGGTATATGACGACAGATAAGCATGAAGTCCTGCTACGAATGCGAGCCATCGAGCTGCTTGCTTACTGGGAAGGTCGTTTGGTTACCAATCGTTTGATGAGTTGGTTTGGACTGAGTCGACAGCAGGCTTCTGCGGATATCAAGCGCTATAATACCCTATATAACCCCGATGCCCTGATTCATGACCCCTCAGTCAAGGGTTATGTGCCTAAAGCCAGCTTCCAGCCTGTACTGACTACAGCGCATATCAATGAATATCTCAATATGCTCTCGGGCTTGGTCAGTGAATCGCATGCCCTGATTGCGATGCCAGAACCGAATCTTGCAGCAGTTCAATTACCTGATCGCAGTGTACGTCCTGAAGTGATTCGGGAAGTTTTGCGTGCCTGCCGCAACCAAAGTACTTTAAAAATGATTTATGCCTCCATGCATAATCCACAGTGGCATGAACGCATGATTTCCCCACATACCCTGGTGTATACCGGTTTTCGCTGGCATGTCCGTGCCTATTGCCATCAGAGCAAGCAGTTTAAGGACTTTTTACTCTCCAGAATTGATCGCACACCTGTTGTGGTGGCGATTGACTCAGTAGACCCTGCTCAGGATCAGCAATGGCATGAAGAAATTGTACTGACGCTGATCCCTAATCCAAAATTGAATGAAGCTCAAAAAGCGTTGGTCGAAAAAGACTTCGGCATGCCTGATGGCAGATTACAGATTCCAGTGAAAAAAGCCCTGGCTCACTATACCTTGCAGCGGTATCAGGCCGCGATCACGCTGGCCGAGGCGGAAGATGCCTTGAAATATCCCTTAGTGTTACAAGGTTCAGATATCGAAAAGCTATCGTCTTATCTGTTTGATCAGGCGTCATAGGAGATTGGCCATGTTAGAGCAATTTCATTATGACAGTGACCTGATTGGTGGCTCACTGATGGTGCGTGAAAGCCGGCTGATCGCTGATCTGTTATTACGAGAGGCGACTCCAGAACAATGGCATCAGGCCATTCAGGTTGACAATATTCTGCAAAAAAGAACCGCAGCCTCAGCTCAACGCAATGCCACCGCTATTCGTAAGCGTCTGGAGCGCTTAGAGCCTGATTTCTGGAAAGCTTTGCGAGATGGGGATGATGAGCTGGCGACCCAGGTGGCTTTTTGTGGCGCACTGGAACGCAACCTGTTGCTGCTTGAGTTTATGGAAACGGTGATGAGGGATGCCTATATCTCCCAGGCGCAACACTTGGACAGTTATATCTGGTCAGATTTTTTGGATGAACGCTCACAACGTGATCCGGATATCTGTGATTGGAAAGAGTCCAGCAAGAAAAAAATGGGGCAGGTGGTGTTTCGCATGCTGGCAGAAGCCGGTTACTTAAAAAGTACCCGTAAGCTGGAGTTGCAGCGCGTGATCGTCAGAGCAGAGCTGCGTAGCCTGTTGGAAGAACATTATAAACAACGCATTAAAAGATCTATGGAAGTGTCGGTATGGACGCGTTAGTTGTAGAGGGGCAGCAATGAGTCAAACAATACATGAGCGTCTGAACCAGATTCCAGAGCGAATTCTTTCCACCGAGTTTCTCACCGGGCAAGGACTGGGCAATGAAATTGGCTTCTGGATTTTTGATTATGCACCTGAAGATGAGTTGAAAGTGCGCGAATATCTGCATTTTCTAGATGGGATGCTGGAGAAAAAACACAGTCAGCTGAAGGTGGTGAATATCAACCTGCTGCAAGCCGTGGTGGATTATCTGGCTGAGCGTAACTTCATCGATAAAGCCATTCAAATGCAAAAAGCCAAAGGCGATGAAGCGCTGCTCAAAGCCTTAAAGGGCCCACTGCATATGGATAAGTTCGCGCCTTATCTGGTGAGTAAATATGCCACCAATGCGCAAGATATTGTGTTGATGACTGGGGTAGGGTCGGTTTGGCCACTGTTACGTGCCCATCACTTATTGAACAGTTTGCATTCGTTACTGGGGCATAAGCCCGTAGTGCTGTTTTATCCTGGTTATTACGACGGTCAAGCGATGAGTTTATTTGGAAAAATTCCAAGCAACAATTACTACAGAGCATTCAGATTAGTGCCTTAAACACGGCAAATAGAAATAAGAATTCGGGGGAATGGATTGAGATGAACATTAAAGAACTTTTTTACAAGCCATTAGATCGTGCGATTAACGGGGTGGTCAAGGCAGACCAGAATGACAATACCACGGTATACCAGGAACTCGATGAATACGTGGTCACCAATGAGCTGGAAAAGCATTTTCGTGACTTTTTCCAGTCTTATGGCACAGATCTAAGCGATCCTTCGATTGCCAATCGTGTCGGTGTGTGGATTTCAGGCTTCTTTGGTTCAGGTAAATCACATTTCCTGAAAACCTTGTCGTATATTCTGGCCAATAAAGTGGCACGTGACGCGGAAGGTAACGAACGCAGTGCTGCAGAATTCTTTGATGAAAGCAAAATCCGTGATGCGTTTATCCGTGCGGATATTGGCAAGGCCGTTAGCCATCATGCCGATGTCATCCTATTTAACATCGACAGTAAAGCCAGTTCAAATGATGACGGCAATCCGATTCTGAATGTGTTTTTACGCGTGTTTAACGAGTATCAGGGTTTTAGTGCTGACCATCCACATATTGCACATATGGAACGTCACCTGAGCCAGAAAGGGGTGTATGAGCGCTTTAAACAGGCTTTTGAAGAATCTAGCGGCATGTCTTGGCTAGAAGAACGTGACGGCTATCAGTTCTATCAGGATGATGTCGAAACCGCAATTTCCCAAGCCCTCAACTTATCAGCAGAAGCTGCGCATAAATGGTTTGAGGATTCTGAGCAGACCTTTAGTGTTTCGGTTGAAAACTTCTGTCAGTGGGTGAAAGAATACCTGGACAGCAAAGGACCCCAGCAACGCATGTTGTTCTTGGTCGATGAAGTGGGGCAGTTTATTGGCAGCGATACCCGCTTGATGCTGACACTGCAAACCATTACTGAAAACCTGGGTACGATCTGTAAAGGCCGCGCTTGGATTATCGTCACCTCACAGGCAGACATCGACGCGGTTCTAGGTGAGATGTCTTCTTCCAAAGCCAATGACTTCTCCAAGATTGCTGGACGTTTTAAAACCCGGTTATCACTGTCCAGTTCAAATACCGATGAAGTCATCCAGAAACGTTTATTACGTAAAACCCCGGAAGCTGAAGCACTGCTCAGATCAGTGTTTGAGCAAAAGGGCGATATCTTAAAAAACCAGATCACCTTTGACCGTTCAGGCCCAACACTCAAGAACTATGAGGGTCCAGACAGCTTTATCCATAACTATCCTTTTGCGCCGTACCATTTCCAGCTGGTGCAGAAAGTTTTTGAAGAAATCCGTAAGGTCGGTGCGACCGGTGCACACCTGGCCTATGGTGAGCGATCCATGCTGGATGCCTTCCAGATGGCCGCCAATGCGATTGCTACAGATGAAGTCGGTGCCCTGGTTCCTTTCCACCGCTTCTATACTTCAGTGGAAGGATTTCTGGATACAGCAGTGAAGCGTACCATCGACCAGGCAGGGCAGAATAAGACCCTGGATGGTTTTGATGTGCAGATGCTGCGTACCCTGTTCATGATCCGCTATGTCGATATCATCAAAGGTACGCTGGATAACCTGGTGACTTTGTCGATTGAGAAAATTGATGAAGATAAGCTGGCATTGCGCAAGCGGATTGAAGAGAGCCTGCAGCGTTTGGAAAAAGAGAGCCTGATTACGAGGAATGGCGATGAGTTCCTGTTCCTGACCAATGAAGAACGCGATATCACCCGAAAAATTAAAGCCACTGACTTAGCAGCTTCAGAAGAAAATAAAGAGTTAGCCAACCTGATCTTTAAAGATTTACTGCGCGATCAGAACAAATACCGCCATCAAGCCAACAAGATGGACTATCAGATTGGTCGTTTTCTGGATAGCCATAGCTTAGATGGCAAGTATGAGAGTGATTTGAAAGTCGAAATCATTTCTCCACTGGATACTGAATACAACCTCTATACTGAAGCTTACTGTATTGGTAAAAGTACTCAGGCCGAAGGACAAGTGCTGTTTAAACTGGCAGACGATAAACAGTTCTTTAATGAACTGCGCACCTGGCTGAAAACCAATAAATTTATTCGGTTAAATGATGATGGCACTCAGTCCGATATCAGCCGTATTCTGGCAGACCGTGGCCGTGAGAATCAGGAGCGTAAAAAACGTCTGCGTGTCCGGGTCGAAGAAATGTTGCTGGACGCGGAAAGTTATGCCTTGGGTCAACATCTACAACTTTCATCTTCAAGTCCAACCACCAAGCTGGATGAGGCTTGTCGTTATTTGCTGGAAAACACTTATACCAAACTGAGCTATCTGCAGGTCTATCAGCAGGATGCCTGGCGTGAACTGAACGCCGTCTTGACTGTGGATGATATGGCGCAGCTCGGATTGTCTCTGGATGGCGGGCAGAGCAATCCGAAAGCCCTACAGGAAGTAGAGCAGTACATTGCACTACGGGCCACTGGTACAGAGCGTATTCTGGTCTCGGATGTGGTGGATCGTTTTGCCAAACGTCCTTATGGCTGGCCGGATGCCGAGATTTTACTGCTGGTGGGTCAGCTGGCGGCAATGGGGCGGATTTCACTGCAGTTAAATGGCGGCAGCTTGCAGCTGAAAGAGGCCTTTGAGCCTTTACAAAACAGTCGCCGTCGCCGTGATGTTTCCATTATTAAAAAGCGCCAGACTGATGATCAGGTGTTGAAACAGGCACGCCAACTGACCCAAGACCTATTCTCGGCCATGGGACCAGCGACAGAAAAAGAGCTGTTTGAGTTCTATACCCAAAACTTTAAGACCTGGTTAGCCAACTTTAAGTCGTATAAGAGCAAAACCGATGTCGGGCAATTCCCTGGCAAGAAAGTCATTGAGCGGTCGATTCTGACTTTAGAACGCTTGCTGGCCAATAGCGACAGCTTCGATTTCTTTAAAGCGGTGGTTGATAACAAGGACGACTATCTGGATCTGGAAGAAGACTACCGTGATATTCATGAGTTCTTCAGCAATCAGATGCCAAGCTGGCAGCAACTGCAGCAGGCTCTACGTCATTTTGAGAAAAATAAACAGGCATTGGGCAGTGATGAGGTGGCAAAAAAAGCCCTCTCTGAATTACACCGTATTGCCACCCTCGAATCGCCCTATGGCCTGTTAAATAAAGTGGCTGATTTGGTTCGCACAGTGGAAAGCGTCAATGAACAATTGCTGACTGAAAAGCGCAATCGGGCGATAGAACACATTGATGACAAGATCAAGCAGCTGGAAGCCGAGATTAAAAATAGTGGCATTGCTACCGCTGAGCTGAGTAACAAGCTATTACGCCCACTACAACTGCTCAAAGCGGATATTGAAGTGGAAACTAGCCTGTCCACCATCTATATGCTGCAAACCCAAACTGCCGTCGAGCGTTTTGATGAAGCCTTGTATGAGCTGGAGCGAGAAGTTCAGGCTGAAATTCAGCGTCAGGCCAAAGCGGCACAACTGGCTCAGAGCAAAGCAGAGAGCGTAGCGAGCTCAGCAACCACCGCCAGCCCAGAAACATCAGCACCTGCTGCGACTCCGGTAAAGCCCGCGATCGTCGTGGTGCCACCGAAACCGGTAGTAGAAGTTGATGTCGCCAGCATTTACAACAAAACCTCTAGCAGTGTCTACCTGGAAACAGAAGAATCAGTGGATCAGTTTGTAGACGCACTCAAAGCTGAATTGAAAAAAATTGTGAGTGATAAAAAGCGTGTGCGTATCCGCTAACTTGGGTTAGGGATATCGGCATCAGTCATTAATTAAAGGTTTAAAGATGAATACCAGTAATATTAAAAAATACGCACCGCAAGCACGTAACGATTTTATCGCAGCCATGCGCAAGCAAGCGGCCAAATATGGCATCACCGCAGACAGCATTTTACCGGCAGAACAGAAAGGCGACTTGCTGCTGATTGGCGATCAGGTTTTTCCGCTATCCGTCATGAAACCACGTGATAAGCTGATCAAACGTATTCAAGCAACTAGCTTTGAGCAGACGATTGATTATATCGCTTACAGTTGGTTTAACCGTCTCTGTGCCATCCGCTATATGGAATGCAAAGGCTTACTGGATCATGGTCGCCGTGTACTGAGTAGTGCAGATGGTAGTGCAGGCTTGCCACAGCTTCTGGAAGAATGTCTGGATATTGACCTACCAGGTTTAGATGCCAGCCGTGTGGCTGAACTCAAGCTGGATGGCAATAAAGACGAAGAGCTGTATCGGGAACTGTTACTGGCGCAGTGTCATGCGTTGAATCAGGTCATGCCACTCCTGTTCGAACAGGTGTCTGATGAATCTGAACTGTTATTACCGGATAACCTGACCAAAACCGACTCCTTGATTCGTGATCTGGTCAGCAGCATTCCTGAAGAAGACTGGTCGGATGTGCAGATCATTGGCTGGCTGTATCAGTTCTATATTTCTGAAAAGAAAGACCAGGTGATTGGTAAAGTCGTCAAAAGTGAGGATATTCCTGCCGCGACACAACTCTTCACGCCAAACTGGATTGTAAAATATTTGGTACAGAACAGTGTCGGTCGTTTATGGCTGATGGCACAGCCAGAAAGTACCCTGGCCAGTGAATGGGAATACTATATTCAGCCAGCGGAACAAAGTGATGAAGTCAATGCACAGTTAAAACAGCTGATTGATGTTCGTATCAGTGAAGATGGCGATACCTTAAACCCTGAAAGCATTACGGTGCTGGATCCTGCCTGTGGTTCGGGGCATATTCTGGTGGAAGCCTACGATTGCCTAAAAGCGATTTATTTGGAACGGGGTTACCGCAGCCGCGATATTCCACGTTTGATTCTGGAAAACAACCTGTACGGGATTGATATTGATACCCGTGCGGCACAGCTCTCCAGTTTTGCGCTGTTGATGAAAGCCCGTGAGGATGACCGCCGTTTATTTAACAATCCACCAAAGCTGAATATTATTGCACTGCAAGATAGTCAGCCGGAACGTTTAGATGCATTCAGTCAGGACTTGGCTAGTACCGGTGTTGCACAGGCAGATTTAAAAGAATTATTAGACCTATTTGAACATGCTTCGACCTTTGGTTCGTTGATTCAAATTCCTCAAGCATTCGCTAAAAAACTACCTGATTTAGAAAGCAAGCTGAATACAGCAGCAGCGTCAGGGGATATTTTTTCGCAGCAGTCAGCACAAGAGCTATTACCACTAGTACAGCAAGCAAAAATCTTAGCTAAACAATATGATGCTGTAATTGCGAATCCACCGTATATGGGTGGTAAGGGGATGAATCCAGCACTTAAAGATTTTGCGAAGAAAAAATTCCCTAACAGCAAGTCAGACCTATTTGCCATGTTTATTGAACGTGGTTTCGATTGGTGTAAGGACAGCGGTTTTAATAGCATGGTCACTATGCAAAGCTGGATGTTCCTGTCCTCTTATGAAGCAATGCGTGAAAAGTTGCTACAGGATCGGACTTTGTCTTGTATGGTGCATATGGGCAATGGGGTAATGGGAATTGCCTTTGGTACGGCTGCTACCATCATGCTAAATAACCATATTAGTAATTATGCAGGTAGTTTTTCTTATTGTGAAAATGATGATGTAAATGAATTTGGCATCCCCAAACAATTCCCTGTACAAAATGAACGACTAAAAACAGCAAAACCAGATGATTTTAAGAAAATTCCTGGAAGTCCTATTGCTTATTGGGTAAGCAAAAATCTTACAACTATTTTTAAAGAAAAAAAATTACGAGACTATGCTGATGCAAAGCAAGGTATGGCGACATGTGATAATGAACGTTTCTTAAGATTATGGCATGAAATTTCAATTAAAAATTTCTCTGATAATTGTATGAGTTTGGAGGAATCAAAAGTAAGAGAAGAAAAATGGTACCCACATAATAAGGGGGGGAGATTTAGAAGATGGTATGGGAATAATGACTTTGTAGTAAACTGGAAAAATAATGGTGAAGAGTTAAGACAGTTTACTGATGAGTTAAATAAAATCAGACCTGGTGGAAGATTAAAAAATCAAGAGTATTATTTTAAAGAGTCAGCTACTTGGAGTGATATTACTAGTGGTATGACAGCTGGAAGATATATTCCAAACGGATTTATTTTTGATACCACTGGTCCATCAATATTTAATGATGAAAAATATGGAATATATTTCTTTGTAGGCCTACTAAATACAAAAATTTGTAATGCTTTAGTTGATTTAATGAATCCAACAATGCATTTTACATTAAAGGATGCTAATAATTTTCCTTTACCCGTATGTTGGAATGCAGATACAACTAATCAAGTGGTAAAAAAGTTAATTTATATTTCTAAGAATGATTGGGATTCATACGAAACCTCATGGGACTTTACTCAAAACCCAATTATTCGTACTCAACAACCAAACCTAGAACAAGCCTTTAATACATGGCAACAGCAAAATGCTACTGCCGTGGTTGAAATGAAACGTTTGGAAGAAGAAAACAACAAGCTGTTTATTGACGCTTATGGCTTACAGGATGAATTGACACCCGATGTACCAGACGAGCAAATTACCCTTACCCGTGCCAACCGTGAAAAAGACAGCCAGCGTTTAATCTCTTATGCACTTGGTTGCATGATGGGACGTCATAGCCTAGATGAACCAGGTCTGATCTATGCCCATGCAGGTAATCAAAACTTTGATGCCAGTCGTTATAGAACATTCCCAGCCGATGCGGACGGTATTATTCCATTGACTGAAATGCACTGGTTCGAAGATGATGCCACACATCGTATTCAAGAGTTCTTAACTGCGGTTTGGGGCAAAGACACACTGGATGCCAATATGCAGTGGCTAGCAGAAAGCTTGGATAAGAAAGCCAGTGAAACGGCTGAAGACACTATTCGCCGTTACCTCGCCAGCAAGTTCTATAAAGACCACATGCAGACCTATAAAAAGCGTCCAATCTACTGGTTATTTAGCAGTGGTAAGCAAGGCGCTTTCCAGGCGTTGGTGTACTTGCACCGCTATAACGAAAGTACTTTGGCACGTATGCGTACCGAATATGTGATGCCGCTGATTTCCAAAATGGCTGCTTATGCTAATTCTCTGGAAACAGCAAAAGAAAGCAGTGACTCTGCGGCTGAAATCAAACGTATAGAGAAAAAACTGCAAGACTTGCATAAGCAACAGGCTGAACTCAGTAGCTTTGAGGAAAAACTGCGTCATTATGCCGATCAGCGTATTAGCTTAGATCTGGATGATGGGGTGAAAGTAAACTACGGCAAGTTTGGGGACTTGTTGGCTGAAGTGAAAGCAGTGACGGGTGATAAAACAGAATGAATAAAGCTCAAATTGATCAGGTAAAGATACATATTGAAGCTTATTACGCACTCGGGCTTTCAAATATTCTTGCTCAACAGCATGCTCATATATCAGACCTAAGCAATGTTCAGATTGGTGAATATACAGCACAAGAATTTCTCAGTGCATCTAATAAGGTTTTTAACCAATTCAAAGAAGAGATCGATACCGTATTTGCTAAAGCTTTACCATATAGTTATCAATTTCAAAATGAATATGGTGGTGCAGATTTAAATCAAGATCTAGCTGGTTATTTACAAAATATTAATAATCGAAATTTCCCTGCTGCGGTTTTACATCTTAATCGTTTAATTCATTACCAAGCAATAAATGGGTTTTGGGAGAAAAGTAAACGGAAATATTTTCGAAGTTCGGAAGTCTCTGTTCAGCAAGATAAAGAACGTATCGAGTTAGTCTCTACTCATCTAGAAGCCACATCACAACGATTAGAGACTTTGTTGAAAGTACTAGAAACTAGCAAAGATGATTTGGATTCTTTTACTTCTGTAAAAAGAAGTGAATTAAGTGAAATAGAGGCGTTAGTAACTGCGAGTCGAAATCACTCATCAGAAATTACTAATCTGCAGAGTCAGGCTGCGGTCTTAATTGAAAAAATAAATTCTTTATTACAGGCATCTGAAGAGAAAAAAGCGGATTCAGATCAACTGTTGATCGAGACACGTGCACAATTACAAACGTTAAAAACGACTTTTGAGAACTTAGAGCAAAATATTTTAGAACAAAAAAATGATTTTGAAACTCTTAAACAGGATTTTAAATCTAAGCTTACCTTTGTAGAGAGCAAACAAGCATACTTTGAACAACGGAATCAATATCTAGACGATCTAATAGGTAGAGAAGTTGGTGCATCTCTGTTTGAAACGTTTAAGCAAAGGAAAACTGAATTAACAGATTCAACTTTGTACACGACAAATTTCACAG
>NZ_JAALGV010000080.1:0-1357 GCF_011174875.1 Acinetobacter sp. GFQ9D191M | reverse complement strand
GATTACATGTTTGCTTTAAAATAATCACAAGCATGATGAGCGCAAAGCACTTTAAATGTGACTTGTTCCATTTTAGAGATTTGTTTAAGATAAGATATAACTCATTGAGATGTGTCATAGTATTCGTCGTTAGAAAACAATTATTGTGACATTATTTCAATGAGTTATCTATTTTTGTCGTGTACAGAGATTATTATAGAAGCCCCCATGAATAAATCGCTCATCATTTTCGGCATCGTCAACATAACCTCGGACAGTTTCTCCGATGGAGGCCGGTATCTGGCGCCAGACGCAGCCATTGCGCAGGCGCGTAAGCTGATGGCCGAGGGGGCAGATGTGATCGACCTCGGTCCGGCATCCAGCAATCCCGACGCCGCGCCTGTTTCGTCCGACACAGAAATCGCGCGTATCGCGCCGGTGCTGGACGCGCTCAAGGCAGATGGCATTCCCGTCTCGCTCGACAGTTATCAACCCGCGACGCAAGCCTATGCCTTGTCGCGTGGTGTGGCCTATCTCAATGATATTCGCGGTTTTCCAGACGCTGCGTTCTATCCGCAATTGGCGAAATCATCTGCCAAACTCGTCGTTATGCATTCGGTGCAAGACGGGCAGGCAGATCGGCGCGAGGCACCCGCTGGCGACATCATGGATCACATTGCGGCGTTCTTTGACGCGCGCATCGCGGCGCTGACGGGTGCCGGTATCAAACGCAACCGCCTTGTCCTTGATCCCGGCATGGGGTTTTTTCTGGGGGCTGCTCCCGAAACCTCGCTCTCGGTGCTGGCGCGGTTCGATGAATTGCGGCTGCGCTTCGATTTGCCGGTGCTTCTGTCTGTTTCGCGCAAATCCTTTCTGCGCGCGCTCACAGGCCGTGGTCCGGGGGATGTCGGGGCCGCGACACTCGCTGCAGAGCTTGCCGCCGCCGCAGGTGGAGCTGACTTCATCCGCACACACGAGCCGCGCCCCTTGCGCGACGGGCTGGCGGTATTGGCGGCGCTGAAAGAAACCGCAAGAATTCGTTAACTGCACATTCGGGATATTTCTCTATATTCGCGGTTCAGCAGGCATGTCCCCTTTGAGGGCGACCCGACGACAGGATAATCGACCTTATGGTGCGCAAATATTTCGGCACAGACGGTATTCGTGGCAAAGCCAACGAAGGCGCGATGACGGCGGAAACCGCCTTGCGCGTCGGCATGGCGGCTGGCCGTGTCTTTCGTCGCGGTGACCACCGCCATCGTGTCGTGATCGGCAAGGATACGCGCCTGTCGGGCTATATGCTTGAACCCGCGCTCACAGCCGGTTTCACCTCGATGGGCATGGACGTATTCCTTTTTGGCCCGCTGCCGACAACGTA
>NZ_JAALGV010000008.1:0-17542 GCF_011174875.1 Acinetobacter sp. GFQ9D191M | reverse complement strand
TTTTGCTAGTCTAGAGCCTTAAAATTAATTTCTAAATTATTTGCTGCCTAGGCAAATATGAAGTTAAGCAATAAGTGCTGCTCGCACTTATTGCGTTTTAATATTTAAAAAATGTATTACAGGGAATGAGTAATGCAAATAAAAAATGTTTTTATACCTTTAGACTCTTTTCAAATTCAGGCTGATTTATATATAAATAATAATGGCTTGCCCTTTGTCATTATGGCTCATGGCTTGGGTGGAGACAAAAGTTGTGCCCTAGATCGATATATCAAATCTTATCTGGAACAGGGATATAGTGTTTGCTGTTTTGATCATAGAGGATTTGGCAAGAGTAGTGGTAAATATAAAAATCTTGTCGATAAAAATAGTCAATTAAAGGACTGGAAAGCAGTCATTCAATATCTCAAAAATGAGTTTAATCTGACTGAGCAGGACTTTGTATTATGGGGTTACTCATTTAGCGGGGGACATGTATTAACACTCGCCAGTGAACAGAAGTACCATGCCGTTATTGCTAACTTTCCGCATGTGGATGGTTTGGCTAGTTTGCTGGGTTACCCTAAACGTTATCTCTTACCTGCAACCTATTTAGCAATCACTGACTTGTTCTATAGTCTATTTGGCAAGTCAAAATTGATGAAGATCGTGGCAAAAAGCCGGTTTGCAGTCCTATCGGGTTCAGATTGTTATCGGGGTTATTATTCATTAGTTGAGGAAAACCAAAACTGGGATAACCAGGTTCCTGCACGAATCGTCCTCACTATTCCATTTTATCGCCCCATTTCAGTAAGCCATAAAATTCAGACCCCAACCTTAATGATTGGAGCAAAGCAAGACTCCTTGATTCCAATTTCAAGTACACGTAAAACGGCGCAACAATCAAAGTCAATCTGCTATTTAGAAGAAGATTGTGGGCATTTTGATCTGTTTCATGCACCCTATATCGATCGCATCCAATCGCAACACATATCATTTCTACAGCAGCTTTAATTTAAAAATTTTCTATCGATCGCTTTAAAAAAACAGCCTTATCCAAGGATAAGGCTATTTTAGCTGTTATAAACAGTATGGCATTTATACGTGTGCTCTTGAAGGCTTTAAGCTGTTTAAAAAGTCTAACTGATAACTTAAATTTTGTGAGAAGTATGGCTCAAAATAAGGGTCAAAATGGTCCGCTTCAATTTTCTTCATTTGAATGAAAGGATTCTTTACCTTTTCGATCTTTTTAGCTACGAACGGAGCGACGGTATCCTGAGTTGCCCCTACAATCAACATAGGTACTTTGACCTGCTTTAAACGTTTCCATGGGCGATAGAACCCCATGGTCAAAAGCGAACGTGCAGTAACACGATTATCATAGTCTATATTCAATTTCTCTTTAGCAAGTTCCATGGCATTCCAGGCCTGATCACGATCCATCGCTCCTAATTGACCCGGTTGTGACACAGTTGGAATACAAATTCGTTCACCTGGTTTAATTCTGTCCGCTAAACCATACCCTAAAAACTTAAACATTTGGGGTAGAGGTACAGAACGTACTGTACTGATCCCATCTAGCATAGGAACTTGAATAATGGCACCTTTTAATTCAGGGTGTTCTGCTACCAGATCCACTACATGTCCACCACCAAATGAAGTACCCCAAGCAATAATATTGTCAGCATCCACCTGAGACATAGACTTCAAATGGGATAAAGCCTTATTAACGGTTTTTACTCGTTTCCACGGATTAATATCCTGACGTGGCAGACCTTCACTCAATCCCCAGCCTGGATAATCAAATTCCATCACAGCGTAACCTTGGGTAACAAAGTGATTGATGAAAGAATCGGTCAATGCACCTTGAATACTTCCCCAACCACCTACCATTAAAACAGCAGGCAGCTTTTGTGTTGCTGACTCTTTAGGTACATGTAAAGTTGCTGAGCACATATCGCCTTCAGTTAGGAAATTAGACTCATAGACTGATTTTTCAATATGTGAGGTATCAGGATATTTACGATTTGTCATATAGTTTAGCCTGCTCTTAGATTTCTTGATGGCTGCCTTCCATCTTATTTCTTGTTAAAAATGCACCAGAAAATTAAATTTATTTTGATCAATCAGTAGTGCATTATTATTCTTTTACATTATCTTGAATGTCGTTCAAGATTGTATGATTTAACTATATTCTTGAATAGCATTCAAGAAGAATTTACGATACTGCTTTGACTCGTTTTATGCGATAGCACCTTAATTTTTAGTAGATTAGGAAAACTGAATGGCCCGTAATAAACGTGTACAAGATCGGGAAGAAAAACAACAAGAGATTATCGATGCTGCACGTTCGTTGTTTCTAACCGAAGGGTATGATGCTACTTCAATCAACCGCATTGCGGTCGAAGCTCAGGTAGCTCCAAATACAATATATTGGTATTTCAAAAACAAAGATGAACTGCTAGTGAGCATTTTGAATGCTGAATTAACGAAGCATATAAATGAATACATGTTGCAATCATCAAAGGATCTTTCTGAACGTTTAATCTGGGTAGTGGATCAACTGCAATTAGTTGATCGCCTAGTGAGTACTGTGCATGCCAGATTAAAATTTTCACCAGAGCTGAAGGAGTGGCATGAGAGGTTTCATGTCATGGTGGAGGCTTTGTTTCGTTTAGAGCTACAGAAGATAGGGGTGGCTGCTGATCAAATTGAGCCTAAAGTAAAAATAGCTGTTTTCACCATTGAAGGTCTTTTAGCCCATAAGTTATCTGAACCAGAAAAACGGGCAATTTGTTCGGCTTTGATTGCTAGTTCATAAGTTAGTTATGAATAGGCATAAGGTATAGAAGTTCTTCACACTATAAGAATTTTAAAAATGAGCATATTTTAAGTTATGAAAAAGCTTGGTAAATATCAGAAGTTTTATGCTCATTTACTTCACTTCTATCTTAATGATAGAAGTAAAAGCTATCTTAGGAATTCATGATCAGAAACCTAGAGTAAAAAGGGGAAATTTTTGTTGAAAAAGATTGTGTTTATAGAGAGAAAATGTAAGTATTAAAATAGTTCTTTATGATTATATTTTTTTAAAATCAATGACTTTTAAATAAAAAATCTCTTTGATTTTAAGCTAAATTGTATTTTTTAGGCAGGAGTGAGGGGCAGCAATAAATTAGTAGCTTGGCTGAGAGTTAAATGAGATTAGCCTTATAGCTCAAGATCCTAACTCTAAAAGGGAAAATTGGGGATAATTTTTGACATTCTAGAATTTTATTTTTGGAATTCGTTCTTCAGGTTTTAAATGCAATTGATACTATCTCAAAAATAATAATTTATTTAACAGATTTAGTTCTGATACTACTCTAAAAATATATTAGGATCTGACACTACTCTTTTGAGTAGTGTCATCAAGATCATTCATTTTTTCAAAATTAAGTGTGATTTACTTAAATTTCCAAGTGTAATCAATATTTACACGTGTTTCATTATCAGAGCGGAAAGCCATACCTTGTGCAGGCATATTATTTCGATAATGACTATAACGCGCACGCAGGTTTAAACCTTCGAGCTTACCTGTCGGAATGCGGTAACTTAATTCAAAATCTAGAGCATCTTGCTCAAACTCTTCGCCAGGCAGACTTCTAATTTCAATATCTACCCCTTTACTATAACGAGTCATAAATTTAAGACCATTAAGTGAGGTATCTTTAAAATCGTAGTCATAACGGGCATGATAAACTTTCTCATTAATATTGGTGAAGTCCGCACTCATACTGTCTAAGAATACTGCTGGTTCGGCTCCTGCTAATGTAGGCATTGCAGTGTCACCAAACGATTGCATATAACCAAGGCTAAAGGTGTGATTACTACGATTTAAGCCGAAGATGCCACTGAAATGTTGATTCTCGATATCACCTGCAAGGGCATCGCCTGAATCTTCACTCACGAACAAACGCAAATCAGATAGGAAGTTACCGATACCAATATTATGCTTGGTTTTTAGACCCAAGAAACTTTGTTGATACACATCATGTAAGTCTGCATAAAAAAGTTGTGTAGCAACCTGATCATTTACTTTATATTCAGCCCCCAACATATGCAGGCCAGAAGATTCAGCAGCAGCTTCAAATCGCCCATTTGGGTTACCTACTCGAATCTTTTCATAGTTGGTGGAGTCTCGTTGGTTGACTCGATCTGTATACAATGCATGAACTTTTAAATTGTCTATTTCATTAAACTGTAAATGAGCACCACGATAGTTCTGCTGGAATAAACGGGCAGGGCTGGAAAATAGCACAGGGAACATGGGCGCCAATGTTCCTACATGTAATGTGGAATCCTGTACTTTTGCTTTCGCGGTCCAACGGAGTTCACCATACTGATCGGCGCGCTTTCTGTCTTTACCAACAGGGAGCAAACCGGAAGCAGCATACTCATCGACGCTATCGCCTAATAAGTTAAAACCTGCCAGACCTAGGATATCTACACCAAATCCAACAACACCTGGTGTATAACCAGAATTTGCTTTTAAGATAAAACCCTGAGCCCAATCACGCGCTGCCGGGAAAGCATCTCCTTGCTTATAGTCACGGTCATAATAGAAATTACGTGCTGTCAATGTGACCTGAGAATCATCAATAAAACTGTTTGCAAAAGCAGGAGCTAAAACTACAGACGAAAGTATCCCCAAAAAGATTGCAGAGAATCTCATGATATTATCCCTATATATTTGAATAGAGCTGAACTTCATGTTCAGCTCATGATAATGAAGTAATAAAAAGTTATGAACTTACAGTAGAGCCTTGGAAATTCAACTGAGCTGCATGTTTGTTTTGCAATTTTGAAAGACTAAGCACAGTCACAATCGCAAGAATAAACGCACCCGCATAGTAGCCATACAAGGTAAGTGAAGAAATTCCGCCGTCCAGGAAAGCCCCTGCAACTAACGGAGATAAAATTCCACCAATACGGCCAAAACCAATTGCAGAACCTACACCGGTAGCACGCACATCAGCTGCATAGATTGATGGCGACATGGCATAAAGACCTGCTACACAGCCATTAGATAATACGCCCAAGAAAACTGAAAGGATAAAGGCAATAGTAAGTGTGCCGGTACTGTTTACAAAAAGCAGAATTAAGATAGCGGTTAATGCCAGGAAGGCTGCTTGTACATAAAATACACGTACACGTGCACTAATTAGACCGATTAATGCAGCACCAAACATGCCGCCTGCACTGATCAGTACACCAGCAGTCACACCTTGTTCAGTCGTCATGCCGTTTGCAGACAAGATTTTTGGTGTCCAGCTCATAACGAAGTAGAAGCCGAACATTACGAAGAAGAAACTAACCCAAAGTAAAATGGTTTGTAGGCCGAGCCCAGCAGTGAATAATTTTGCAATTCCAATCTTAGATTGTGCGGTATTGAGTACAACTTCAGGAAGTTGCTGAATACGAGTCAAACCAATACGTTGGCAGAGGTGATTAATACGATCTAAAGCATTTTTTGGCTGTTTAACCAGCAGATAATCAAGCGATTCTGGTAAAGTGAAAAATGCTACTACCAGCATAAACATGGTCGTTAATCCGCCTGCAAGGAAGACTGAACGCCAGCCGAAATGGCTGATCAAAGCAATTGCAATCATACCGCCAATGGTTGCACCTATGGCATAACCGGTGGATTGCAAACTTACTGCCAGGCTTCTCCAGCGCGATGATGCATATTCACTGGCAATCACATTACTGCTTGCCAAAATACCACCAATCCCTAGACCAGTAATGAAACGCATAATACCGAGCTGAGTTGCACTCTGTACTAGTGAAGCAGCAATCATGCTGACACCACTAATAAGCAGACAAAGCAGAATTAAAGGGCGACGACCAATTTTGTCTGCCCAAGGGGCCAAAAATAAAGAACCTGCACCCATACCAAACAGACCGGCACTTAATAAAGCACCTAACTGTGAACCTGTGAGTCCCCATTCTGCTGATACCGATGATGCAGTGAATGCCATCACCAATACATCGAAACCATCGATGACATTTAAAAGAACACAGATACCGATAACAAACCATTGATAGCTATTCATGGTTTTGTTATTCATTTCCTCACGAGGGTTCTGAACCATTTACTTTCTCCATGGAATCAGACACCTAAACCAGCATATATATGTATAAATAAACGTGATTAGTTTATTAATATTGCATAATTTTTTTGGTTAAAAGGTGTCATCCTAGTAATGTTTAAGATGTCCACCGCAGATCAGAACCCGTCCATGTTCTGTTGCTGAAGATTTAATCAGCCTACTTGCGATGTGCTGAATTTATCATTATTGGATCCAAATACAAGCATAAAATATATGCAATAATCGTTTTTTTGGATTAAATGGATCCATAGAGCATAGGAAATCATTGAATAATCTAGTGAAATACTAGGAATTAAAAAGTATGAACAAAGGCGTTCATTTTGTAAAAAAAGAATACATATGATCAATCACTTAGCATAAAAAATCATAAAAAACTTTAAAAATCATGCAATATTATCAAAGTATGGCACGCAACTCATGAGCAGTCTGTTTAAGCAGAGGGAGGATATTTTGTATTAAATAACTGGTATTAATACGCGCGCTTGAGCCAATACAGTTTAGCGCAGCTACAGTATCTCCCTGCATATTTAAAATGGGGACTGCCATCGCAATGATTCCTAATTCATGTTCTTCTGTAGAAATACAGTAATCAAGCTGACCAACTTGCTCTAATGTTTTTAAAAAAACCTGTGGATCCGTAATGGTGTAGGGGGTAAGCCGTTTCAGGTTAAATTTATCCAGCCATTGTTGTTGGGCTTCAAGACTTAAACGTGAAAGCAGAATTTTGCCCGTCGATGTAGCATACGCAGGCAGGCGGTTCCCTAGGTGTACACCAAGTGGACTAAGTTTGCTGGTGTCAATTTGGGGAGCAATACTTTTTGCAACAGGTACAACTTCATGCTCATCAAGTACTGCAACAGAATAACTCAAAGCAGTTTTTATGCTTAAGAGGTTGAGCATCGGTTGGGCAACTTTAGGTAAGTAGGCGGAACTGAGATAAGCGCTGGAAAAGCGTAACACTTTATAGGTGAGCCAATAGAAATGTTCATCTGTATCGAGATAACCGAGAAATTTGAGGGTACGGACATAGCGTCGAGCCGCAGTACGACTGAGCCCGGTACGTTCAGCAATCTGGGTAACATTCAGCTTTTGACGTTCAGTACTGAAGCATTCAAGCAAACTTAAACCTTTTGCCAGACCTGCAATGTAGTCGTCATACTGAATAGATTCATTATTATTTTCACTAAAAATCAAATTCTTGCGCAATTACATTCCCCTCATTATTTATTTTCTTTAGATATCTTGTCCGATCATCGGTCAAAAGTCATCTATTTCGGTAGGGATTGAGGCTAAAGTCTAGGCGGAAACATAAAAATTTCTTAGCTTGTAAAAAAGGATGGCTATTTGGAAATTGTCAGCATATGGAAATTTTAAACACTAAAGTCGCAATTATTGGTTCAGGTCCAGCAGGATTATTGCTTGGACAATTACTCTATAAAGCCGGTATTGATCATATTTTGATTGAGCAGCGTAGTGCTGAGTATGTAGCAAGCCGTATCCGTGCTGGTATTCTTGAGCAGGTATCGGTTGACCTTTTGGCTGAGGCCGGTGTAGATGCTCAACTCAGAGAAAAGGGCTTACCACATAACGGTATTGAAATTTTAACCAATGGTGAGAAACATCGTGTGGATCTGACTCAACTCACCGGAGGTAAGCAAGTCACTGTTTATGGTCAAACTGAAGTAACCAAAGACTTGATGCAAGCACGTACTGAAGCGCAATTAACGTCTTTCTACGAAGCAAGTAATGTACAAGTTCATGAATTTTATGGTGAGCAGCCTTCTGTGACATTTGAACATGAAGGCCGTCAGGTCACGGTTCAATGTGATTTTATCGCAGGTTGTGATGGTTACCATGGTGTATGCCGTGCCAGCGTTCCTGAAGATAAAATCAAGACCTTTGAAAAAGTGTACCCATTTGGCTGGTTGGGTGTACTTGCAGATGTACCGCCAGTAGCAGATGAATTAATTTACGTACAATCCGAGCGTGGTTTTGCACTCTGCAGTATGCGTTCAAATACACGTAGCCGTTACTACCTGCAGGTATCATTAACAGACAAAGTTGAAAACTGGTCAGATGAACAGTTCTGGGAAGAACTGAAAAACCGGCTTGATCCTGAAAGCCGTGAAAAACTGATCACGGGTCCTTCAATTGAGAAAAGTATTGCACCACTGCGTAGCTTTGTAACAGAGCCAATGCGTTTTGGTAAATTGTTCCTGGCAGGGGATGCAGCGCATATTGTTCCGCCAACAGGTGCCAAAGGTCTTAATCTTGCTGCATCAGATATCGCATTCTTGTCTAAAGCTTTGATTGAATACTATGACAATGGTTCAGAAGCTGGCATTGATAGCTATTCGGAAAACTGTTTAAAACGTGTGTGGAAAGCAGAACGTTTTTCTTGGTGGATGACACATTTACTTCATCGTTTTGAAACAGAAACTGAGTTTGAACATAAAATCAAACAAGCAGAATTAAGCTACATTTTAGGTTCAGAAGCAGGTCAGACGACACTTGCTGAAAATTATGTAGGCCTACCGCTACAAAAAGCGAGCTAAGTACAAATTTAAAGACTTGTGTTATTTAAGATTCAGGACACATCGAGTTCATTTGAGCTCGATGTGTTTTTTTATTTTAGAGAAAAGGTATTCATTTACAACATTCGCATTCTATCTAGAAAATGGCTTAAACAAATTGACGGAATTCTCGCGCTGTTTGTTGCAGTAAAGGCAAAATATGCTGTTGTAAATATTCTTTGCTGGTGCGTCCAGTCGGGGAAACAATGTTTAAAGCAGCAACGACATCGGCACGGTGGTTATAAATTGGAACCGCAAGTGCATGTACACCAAGTTCATGCTCTTCTGCTGAATAACAGTATTCATTGGCACGAATCTGCTGTAACAGAGCTAAAAATGCCTGATTATCGGTATACGTGTATTTAGTCAGTGATTTTAAAGGGTATTGATCAAGCCATTCTTGCTGAGACTCAGGGCTTAAATAACTGAGTAAAACTTTCCCTGCAGAAGTGGCATGTGCGGGTAATCGATTGCCGAGATGTAAGCCGTAAGGATTGACCCGATCGGTTTGTTGGTGTGCAGCACTACGTGCGATCGTAATTGCCTCAAAACCATCCAAGACCATAACAGAGTAAATCAATGAAGTTTGCTGGGTGAGCAAATTGAGAAGGGGTTGAGCAATTTTAGGTAACTGTGCTCCACTCAAATAAGCTCCTGAAAATTTAAGGACTTTAGGACTCAAAGAATAAAAATGGCCATCAAAATCTAAATAACCAAGATATTCCAGTGTTAGTAAATGACGACGCGCAGCAGCCCGTGTAAGTCCTGTTTTTTCAGCTGCCATGCTAACGTTTAAACGGTGTCTATCATTGGCAAAGCAATCCAGAATTGCCAATCCTTTACTTACCCCGGCAATGAAGTCTTCATGACGAATCATTTTTTTATTCTCAGGGTTCTGGATCACCTGGTCACGTGAACTATCGCTGGTTGCCATGTCAAATTCCTTGATCTTCATATATTACTTCTGCATGTATCGTTACGGTTTCTTTATTCAATTCTAAGAATTAGAAAAAGTTTTTGTTCGATCATCGTACAAAGATTCTGTAAATCGTACAAAACCATTTTTAAACCGTAGTCGAAAGCTTGGATTTTATCAAGAATAGATCACACAGAATCCTAAGGATTTTGGTTGGAATTTGTTCTCCGTCCAGAATGTATTTTCACCAGAACCTTAGGTTCTCAAAAATTTTTGTACTTAGTGGCAACACATGGAGTTATTTGATGATCGATAAAAGTTCTGCTTCACTGGTTGAAGCACTTTCACAAATCAAAGACGGATCAACCATCATGATTGGTGGTTTCGGTACCGCAGGTCAGCCGGCTGAACTGATCGATGGCCTGATCGAACTTGGTGTGAAAGATCTGGTGATCGTCAATAACAATGCCGGTAACGGGGATTATGGCCTGGCAAAGCTCCTTAAAGCTGGTGCAGTACGTAAGATCATCTGTTCTTTCCCACGTCAGTCAGATTCCTGGGTATTTGATGAACTGTACCGTGCAGGCAAGATCGAGCTGGAACTGGTTCCGCAAGGTAACTTGGCCTGCCGTATTCAGGCAGCAGGTATGGGCCTAGGTCCAATCTACACACCAACTGGTTTTGGTACTTTGCTGGCTGAAGGCAAACAGACCATGAACTACGAAGGTAAAGATTACGTTTTAGAAAATCCAATTAAAGCGGACTTTGCTCTGATTAAAGCTTCTAAAGGTGACCGTTGGGGCAATCTGGTGTATCGCAAATCTGCCCGTAACTTCGGACCAATCATGGCGATGGCGGCAGATGTGACGATTGCTCAGGTGTCTGAAGTGGTTGAACTCGGGGCACTCGATTCTGAACACATCATTACCCCAGGCATTTTCGTACAGCACGTTGTACAAGTACAGCCTGCACAGTAATCACGGCTAAGGAGAAAAAAGATGAGCTATACCAAACTGACCCGTGACCAGATTGCTGAACGTGTTGCCCAAGACATTCCAGATGGGGCTTATGTCAATTTAGGCATTGGCCTACCCACTAAAATTTCAAGCTACCTGCCTTCAGATAAAGATGTATTCCTGCATTCTGAAAATGGTTTGCTAGCATTTGGCCCACCACCTGCAGAAGAAGACCGTGATCCTGAACTAATCAATGCCGGAAAAGAATTTGTGACCATGCTTGAAGGCGGTGCTTTTTTCCATCATGGGGATTCATTCGCAATGATGCGTGGTGGTCACTTAGACATAGCAGTGTTGGGTGCTTTCCAGGTGGCTGAGAATGGTGATTTGGCCAACTGGCATACCGGTGCTCCTGATGCGATTCCTGCAGTCGGCGGTGCCATGGATCTGGCGGTAGGTGCCAAGAAAGTCTTTATCACGACCGATCACGTCACTAAAAAAGGTGAACCAAAAATTGTATCTGAACTTTCTTATCCTGCTACTGGCTTGAAGTGTGTCGATCGCATCTACACCGACCTGTGTGTGATTGATGTCACTGCTGATGGCATGAAAGTGATTGAAAAAGTTGAAGGTCTGTTATTTGAAGAATTGCAGTCGATGACGGGTGCCAGACTGATTGATGCAACACAGGGTTAATAATCCTTCCTAACCTCCCTGAGCGAGTTTTAAAGCACCGCTTTTAAAACTAGCGCAAGAAAGGGAAGAAAAGTCCCCCTTTTATAAAGGGGGATTTAGAGGGATTTAAAGGAACAAGGAATTTAATAAATGAAAAACGCATATATCATCGATGCCATCCGTACCCCATTCGGCCGCTATGCCGGTGGACTGGCTCCTGTCCGTGCTGACGATCTGGGGGCGATTCCGATTAAAGCCCTGATGGAACGCAACTCAAATATCAACTGGGAAAAAGTAGATGACATCATCTACGGCTGTGCCAACCAGGCCGGTGAAGATAACCGTAATGTCGGTCGTATGTCAGCCCTGCTGGCAGGTGTACCTTTTCAAGTGCCAGCAACCACGATTAACCGTCTCTGTGGATCCTCCCTGGATGCGGTAGCAATTGCTGCTCGTGCGATTAAGGCAGGTGAAGCTGATCTGATTGTGGCTGGTGGTGTGGAATCCATGTCACGTGCACCGCTGGTGATGGGTAAGTCTGAAACCGCTTATGGCCGTACTCAAAAGCTTGAAGATACCACCATGGGCTGGCGTTTTATCAACCCGAAACTGAAGGAACTGTATGGCGTGGAAACCATGCCGGAAACTGCGGAAAATGTGGCAGCACAGTTCAATATCAACCGTGAAGATCAAGACAAGTTTGCCCTGACCAGCCAGCAACGTACTGCAGCGGCACAGGCCAAAGGTTTCTTTAAAAATGAAATCATTCCGGTAGTGATTCCTCAGCGTAAAGGCGAACCTGTGGTTGTTAATACCGATGAACATCCTCGTGCTTCTACGACACTAGAAGGTTTAACCAAGCTAAAACCAGTCGTCAAAGGAGATGGTACGGTAACGGCAGGCAATGCATCCGGCATCAATGATGGCGCTGCTGCTCTCCTGATTGCATCCGATGAAGTAGTTTCTCAATATGGACTGAAAGCGCGTGCCAAAATTATTGGTTCAACGGTTGTTGGTGTAGAGCCACGTATTATGGGCTTTGGTCCGGCACCGGCGATCAAAAAACTGCTGGCCCAGACTGGGCTAACGCTGGATCAGATGGATGTCATTGAACTGAACGAAGCTTTTGCTGCACAGGCATTGGCGGTAACTCGTGATTTAGGTTTAGCAGATGATGAAGCACGAGTGAACCCAAATGGCGGTGCGATTGCAATTGGTCATCCACTCGGTGCTTCCGGTGCCCGTCTGGTGACTACTGCCTTGAATCAACTGGAACAGACCGGTGGTAAATATGCCCTCTGCTCAATGTGTATCGGGGTGGGCCAAGGCATCGCACTGATTATTGAACGTGTATAAATTTAAATCCTATTTCATTTGTTGCTTAAAAACAAAACAATGAAAGGTATTTAAAACAAGTTAGAAAAGGACATTCAAATGAGCCAATTGTACGCAAGTCTATTTTACCAAACTGAGATCACCACAATATTCAGTGATGAAGGAATGGTACGTTATATGTTGCAAGCAGAAGCAGCATTGGCTCGGGCTCAATCCAAGGTGGGGGTTATTCCTGCGTCAGCGGCAGCACAGATTGTATCCGTTACTCACCAACCGGTAAATGAGGTTATTGACTTTACTGCGCTTGCAAGTGCATCAGGGCTTGCTGGAAACATTGCAATTCCCTTTGTGAAGCAATTAACGGCTGCGGTTAAAAAAGTTGACGAGGATGCTTCACGCTATGTGCATTGGGGAGCAACAAGCCAAGACATTATTGATACTGCATGTATTTTGCAGTGCCGTAATGGCTTGAATTTAATTGAAGCTCAACTCATCCAGGCGATGGTGGCGACTCGAAAATTGACTGAATGCTATCGTGACCAAGTCATGATTGGTCGGACATGGTTACAACAAGGTTTGCCACTGACCTTTGGTCATAAAACTGCACGTTGGTTGGCAAGTTTGCAGCGTGATTTTGACCGTGTACAAGCCCTTAAAAATTCTGTTTTAACCGCCCAATTGGGCGGAGCAGTCGGCACACTTGCATCACTCCTTGATCAGGGTAGTGCCGTGGTTGAAGCCTTTGCAGCAGAACTTGATTTGAATATTCCGGATTGTACTTGGCATGGTGAACGCGATCGTATTGTTGAAATTGCCCATGTGCTTGCAACGATTACAGGTAATTTGGGCAAGATGGCGCGCGATTGGTCGCTAATGATGCAAACTGAAATTGCAGAAGTGTTTGAACCAAGCGGGGCAGGGCGTGGTGGTTCATCAACTATGCCACATAAACGTAATCCTGTAGCAGCCGCATCAATTTTGGCAGCCGCGAATCGTGTACCTGCACTCATGTCGAGTATCTATCAAAGCCTCGTTCAGGAACATGAACGCAGTTTAGGTTCTTGGCATGCTGAATGGCTTGCATTACCGGAAATCTTCCAACTGTGCGCAGGCAGTTTGGCACGTGCAATTGAAGTGTTTGAAGGACTTGATGTCCAAGCTGACAATATGCTTCGCAATCTTGAATGTACCCAAGGCTTGATCATGGCAGAAGCGCTGATGATGGCATTGGCACCAAAACTAGGTCGACTCAATGCCCATCATGTGGTGGAAGCAGCATGTAAACAAGCAGTCGCTGAGAAACGTCATTTACTTGATGTGGCACAAAATAATGCTGAAATCACAGCAATTTTTGATGCACAGCAACTGCAAGATATTTTTAATCCGCAACGTTATTTAGGTAATACCCAACAGCAAATTGATGCGGTATTGCAACGTGTACAAGGAAAGACAGCATGATTTCACTGATCAAGAACCGAGATGGCCAACAATTGGCAGTTTATAGCTTTGGTGATGCAACTCAGCCAGCCATTATTTTTTCAAATTCATTGGGTACAGATCATGGCATGTGGCAGGCACAGGTGGTTGCATTTGCACAGGATTACTTCATGATTTGTTATGACACCCGTGGTCATGGAAAAAGTGCTGTGATTGAAAATAGTAAGCTAACTGATTTGGCGAATGATGTAGTGGATATTCTTGATCACTTTAATATTGAAAAAGCGCATTTTTGTGGCATTTCAATGGGGGGAATCACCGGCCTGCAACTTGGTTTAATTGCGCCACAACGTTTTCTAAGTATCACTATTGCAAACTCGGCAGCGAAAATCGGTCAAGAAGAGGCATGGTTATCACGTGCAGATACTGTAGAAACACAGGGTTTGGCAGAAATTGTGAGTACCACGCACACACGTTGGTTTAGTGACAAGTTTGATTATATCCATGATGCTATTGCGCAGCAAACCATTCAAAGCCTATCGGTAACCCCACCAAAAGGGTATGCAGCAGCATGTCGTGCGCTTGCTCAAGCAGACTTACGTGAACAGATTTCAACGATTCAAGTCCCTTGTCTGGCACTCTGTGGTGGACTTGATCCGGTGACCACAGTGGCAGATGGCGAATTTATGCAAGCGCATATACCGAACTGTGAGATCGCTGTAGTGGATGCATCACACTTATCCAATATTGAAGCACCACAACAATTTAACCAGATCTTTGTAGAGTTTATTGCAAAGCACTGATTTTAATTAAATATCGTTATGAAATGAAGGTGTTCCTCAGACATCTTCAGTCCGCCTTATAAACGTGAAAGAGTGTATTTATCATGAATGATGAAGAACGTTACAAACAGGGAATAGAAGTACGCACTGAAGTGCTAGGTGAAGCACACGTCGGACGCTCTTTGGAAAATTTAAATGACTTTAATGAAGACTTCCAAAACTTCATCAGTCGTTTTGCTTGGGGAGAAGTATGGTCACGTCCAGGATTACCACGTCATACACGTAGCCTGGTGACTATCGGTATTTTGCTCGCATTGGGTCGTGAAGCTGAGTTACGTATGCATATCCGTGCATGTTTTAACAATGGCGTGACTAAAGAGGATCTGAAAGAGCTATTTCTACATGCCTCTTTATATGCAGGTTTGCCAGCTGCAAATGCTGCTATGTCACTGGCAGAAGAAGTATTTGAAGAACTCGGTATTGCACCGACAAAACTTAAATAACGGAAGATTTTTTAAAATTGAATAAGGAGAGGTTCATGTCTCAAATTTTATCAGGCGCATATGCGCAGCGTAATACCGATGATCATCCACCGGCGTATGCACCAGGTTATAAAACCAGTGTATTACGCTCGCCAAAAAATGCATTGATCTCGATTGCAGAAACACTTACAGAAGTAACTGCACCCCACTTTAGCGCTGATCTTTTGGGTCCAAAAGATAATGATCTGATTTTAAACTATGCCAAAGATGGTTTACCGGTCGGTGAGCGCGTGATTATTCACGGTTACCTACGTGACCAATTCGGTCGTCCGGTCAAAAATGCCATGATTGAAGTGTGGCAAGCCAATGCTTCAGGTCGTTACCGTCATCCAAATGACAAGTTTATTGGCGCAATCGATCCAAACTTTGGTGGTTGTGGTCGTATGTTAACGGATGAAAATGGTTTCTTTGTTTTTCGTACCATTAAACCAGGCCCATACCCTTGGCGTAACCGTATTAATGAATGGCGTCCAGCCCATATTCACTTCTCAGTGATGGCAGATGGTTGGGCACAGCGCTTAATTTCTCAGTTCTACTTTGAAGGCGATACACTGATTGATAGCTGCCCAATTTTAAAAACAATTCCTTCAGAACAACAGCGTCGCGCTTTGATTGCCCTTGAAGACAAGAGCAACTTTATTGAAGCGGACAGTCGTTGTTACCGTTTTGACATCACACTACGTGGTCGTCGCGGTACTTATTTTGAAAATGAATTGACTTGATAAGGAGTATCATGATGAACGGTTGGAATTTTCAGGAATTACGTGAAACACCATCACAAACAGGTGGTCCGTACGTACATATCGGTTTAATGCCAAACCAGGCCGGTATTGAAGTGTTTGAACATAGTTTCAATAACCAGTTGGCGAAAGCAGAAACCCAAGGCGAACGTATTCGTTTAGAAGGTCAGGTATTTGATGGTCTAGGTTTACCACTCCGCGATGTTCTTGTAGAGATCTGGCAAGCTGATGCCAATGGTGTTTACCCGAGCCAAGCTGATATACAAGGCAAGCAAGCCGATCCAAACTTCTTGGGTTGGGGCCGAGCTGCTGCTGACTTTGAAACCGGTGTATGGAGCTTTGATACGATTAAGCCAGGTGTTGTGCCAGGCCGTAAAGGCACTAAACAAGCACCGCATATTGCACTGGTAATTTTTGCACGTGGGATTAACTTAGGTTTACATACCCGTGTTTATTTTGACGATGAAGCTGAAGCCAATGCCAATGATCCATTATTGAATGGTATTGAGTGGGCGCCACGTCGTGAAACCTTGATCGCAAAACGCCAGGAGCGTGATGGTCAAGTGGTTTATCGTTTTGATGTACGTATCCAGGGTGATAATGAAACGGTATTCCTAGATATCTAAGCATTCGATAGAAAGTGCTAAAATGACAAAAGGTCAGCATTTGCTGACCTTTTTAGCGAGAGATATTTCAAGATAAATAACTTATGAAATGTCAACAGACCCTATTTAAATCATAAGGTTGATAGTTATTTTTGAATATATTTTTCTATAAAAAATTCATTAATATCATTAATTTCACAATTTAAAATATTTAAGATCCGAATTAAATGCTCTTGATCTTCGTCAGAAAGTACCTCTAAAATTTTTTCTTCTCGCTCTTTGGCTACTTGATACATTTTTTCATACATGATTAGACCAGCAGATGTGAGCGTATTTTTTTTCACACGAGAATCTTTTTTATCTACTGTCATTTTAATATAACCACGTTCTTGGAGTTTTGCCAAAGAGCGACTCACAGCGCTCTTATCCAGTCCAATAACATGACAAATTCTACTTGCAGGAATATTCTCTTCAACCGCTAAAAGAGAAAGAATGCGCCAATCTGTGACTCCCATATCAAATAAAAAAGCATACAGTTGTGATGCACCATTCGACATCTTATTTGAAAAAAAGTTAATTAAAGCAGGAATATATCGATCTAATTGAAGTTTAAGTGAAGTATCCATACAGCGTGTATCAAAAAGTCTTTAAACCACTTTAACATGGATTTTTAATATTTTGTTGTCATGTCAACCAATTGGTTGACATGACAACTAATTTCTCCTATTTTTATTCATGTAGATCTTATTCTGTTTTAAAAAACTCGTAATTTTTCTTCAGGATAATTGTGATTAAGGAAAGCATCAGAATCATTACAAAAAGGGGTGGTGTTTCAAAAAGTATGCTGAAA
>NZ_JAALGV010000079.1:0-6152 GCF_011174875.1 Acinetobacter sp. GFQ9D191M | reverse complement strand
TAGATTAAAGCAATTTAGAGGAATAGCTACTCGATATGACAAGCTCAAAAGAAATTATCAAAGTTCTGTTGCCTTAGCCTGTATATTTTTATGGCTACCGTTATAGGGTTAATTATGAACAGTAAGTGTCAACAGACCCTAGATTATAGATGTATATCTTGTTTAATTCTTTCTATCAATATTCTTATTAACCACCTTATATAAGTTTTATCTTTTAATGGGTGATATTGAGTAAAACGAGTAATGATCATTAACTGAATTGAATCGCTACAAAATATGTAATGATTCTAGTTTAAAACCAAATAAAAAATATTTTAATAATAATTATTAAATTTAAAAACAATAATTTATGTCAGTAAAAGTATATATTTTATTTTAAAGTCTTCCCAAATATCCCCCTTTTTACCTGCTTGCAATTAAAGCTTTTCAGTCACATGATTAAGTGATCAAGGCTGCATATCAAGTGAGTAAAATCATGACGCCTGAACAACGCTTCCAAGCCATTTTGGCCCAATCCAAGCAGCATGATGAAGAAAAATCCCAGCGCTCAAAGCTGGAAAATAATCTGATCGTGCTCAGTCATGAACTGAAGGAACTCGCAGAACGCATTGAGGAACAAGTCACTGATCTCATCTTCGCTGAAATGGATCATTTTCTAGAATCTCAAGGCTGGAATTCAGAATTTATTAATACCAGAAATAAAAGATATACCCTGAATGAAAAAAATATTTATCTCAGCGCACTTAAGCCAACGATTGGAAAATTTTTATTTGTGATCAAGCATGACCTATTCGAAAGTACTGAACATCAGGTGGAAGCCTGCTTTAAGGATAGTACGACCTTGAGTCATTTTAAAACTGCCATGCAAGGTGGAGATCTTAAAAATGATATTCCGATCAAGGCACTTGAAGAATGGTTAAAAGGCTTACAGTTGACATTGCAAAAATTAAAAGCTGAAAGTCACAACCTTCAAGCTGATGGTCTGACCTATGAAGTGATTAAGGTTGGTCAGATCCATCATAAAAGACTGCCTAACTTTATCGAAGCCTTTTTATCCATTCTGGAGCATAGATAAGCCTGTTTAAAGTTAGGGTTAGTTTTTAAACTTTATTTACAGGCGCTGTAATTCATTGACCGCACTTCCCTGTTCTGCGAGCCATTTTGCGCGTCGCTGGAACAAGGCTGGAGCAGCCTGATTGACCTGCAATTAAGATTTGCAGATCAGCACGTACCAGTTTTCGGTTTTCTACTACTATCTGACCGTTCACCATGGTCATGTGCACATCCTGTCCCTGTACTGCATGCACCAGATTGGTATGTAAATTAAATAACGGACCTTGATCAATCAAGGGTGTCATTCTTGGGGTTGCAATATCTACTGCAATCATATCGGCAAGTTTTCCAGCTTCTAGCAAACCAATCTGATCCTGCATACCTAAAGCTTTGGCACCTGTCCGAGTTGCCATCTGACAGACAGACCATGAATCCAGTGCTGCAGCATCCAAACCGGAAAACTTCGCCAATAATGAAGCAGTTTTCATTTCTTCAAACATGTCTAAATTATTATTTTCTTTCTCGCCATCAGTACCTAATCCTACAGCAATGCCATGTTTAAGCATTTCCGTAATGGGGGCGGCGCCAGATGCCAGTTTCATATTCGATATCGGGTTATGTGCGACACCAACATTATAGTGTTTTAAAATTTCGATCTCTGCTGAATTGGCCCAGACACAATGCGCTAACAGGCATTGAGGTACATCCAGCATGCCCAATTGTTCCAGCGTCTGGATCGGGCGCACGCCATAACGTCGAAGGTTTTCTTCAACATCAAACTTGCTTTCGTTGCTATGCGTGTGAAAACCCGTCTGATATTCATGACACATTTTCTGGATACGTGCCAAGGCTTTTTCTTCAGCATAAAACAGATGTTCCAAGCCAACCCAAACCTGAATTCGCCCATTTGCGGCTTGATGCCATTTTTGAATTAAAGCTTCATTACTATTGAGGGTTTCAAAATAGTTGTGATCTGTATGTTCAGCCACATATGGCACCAGCACTGCACGTATACCGAGTTGCTGTGCGGCCTCAGCACTACCTTCCATATAACGCCACATATCCACAATGGTAGTCGTGCCGGATAGCAGCGCTTCGGCATAGCAGAGATAAGAGGCAATTTTGGAATCTTCGGGAGTCACTACCCGATGCATCGGGTCAATAAACTGTTGCAACCAGTCCCAGACTGGCAAACCCTCAGCTGTACCGCGTAGCAGGCCTGAGTGGCAGTGGGTATTAATCAAGCCCGGCATCAATAAACTTTTAGGATACTGGGTAACTGCAGCTTCAGGATATTGCTGAGTTAATTCCTGTAATGTTCCTACCTGCTTAATAAGAGCACCATCAATCAGGATGGCACCATCTTTAATACAGTCCAGGTTGGAGTTCATGGTCAGGACATAATCTGCGCTTATAATTTTCATAAAGTAATTCCTGAGATTTGTCCGATTAAGGGCTAAAGGTTTTGCCGAGTGACGCTGGTAAATTGAGTTTCAATAACTTCTTGTCACGTGAAATGAGGACTAAGACGACAATGGTTGCGATGTATGGCAATGCCGATAACAGTTCATTCGGTACTTCTAGACCCAGCGCTTGGGCATGAAACTGCAAAATCGTTACACCACCAAATAGATATGCACCCAACATCAAGCGCGTTGGTTTCCATGCAGCAAAAACCACTAATGCAATTGCAATCCAGCCGCGCCCTGCAACCATATTTTCAATCCACATCGGCGTATAAACCGTAGATAAAAATGCACCGCCAATACCTGCCATTGCACCGCCAAACATCACTGCACCATAGCGAATCGCCAGCACGTTATAGCCCATGGCATGTGCACTTTCTGGAGATTCCCCTACTGCTTTCAGTAACAGGCCTAAACGGGTTTTACCCAGTACCCACCACACCAACACAAAAGCAAGAATGGACAGATACACTACATAGTTTTGCTGGAACAGGACTGGTCCTATGAATGGAATATCTGCGAGTCCCGGAATTTTTAAGTTTTCCAGACCCGGTAAGGCAGTACTGACATAATTCTGTCCCAGAAAGGCTGAAATCCCAATCCCAAAAATAGTGAGTGCCAGACCACAGGCGGATTGGTTGGTGCTTAAAGATAAGGTAAAAAATGCAAAAATCAGTGCCATCAATGTGCCTGCCAATCCGCCCATAAATAAGGCGCTGGCGACACTGGCTTCATACTGGCTAGCGAAAGCAAATCCAGCAATGGCACCGACCAGCATCATGCCTTCTACCCCAAGATTGATGACACCGGTACGCTCTGCTACCAGCTCACCCAGCCCGGCAAAGATCAATGGCGTTGCCGCAGCGACAGTTCCGGCAACAATTGCGGTTAATTCAATACTCATGTTGTTATCCTTCTTCTGTCTGGATCAGGCTGCTTGCGCAGTGGTCATGGTTTTTTTGATTTTCTTTTTGGTAAAACGGTAGCGGTTTTCAATCAGGGCATCTGAAGCCAACAGGAAAAATAAAAGCAGGCCCTGGAAAATTCCGGTAATCGCGACTGGGAGTTGCAACTGCATTTGTGCCAGTTCGCCACCTAAATAGATCAGCGCCATCAGGAAACCTGAAAGTACGATTCCAATGGGATTTAGTCGGCCCAGATAAGCCACAATAATGGCTGCATAACCATAACCTGGTGAAATATTCGGATTGAGCTGGCCGATTGGACCTGCAACTTCACAGATTCCGGCAATCCCCGCCATCAGACCTGAAATTCCCAAACTTAACCAGATGGCTTTTTTTGCTGAAAATCCTGCATATTGAGCTGCTAAAGGCGCCTGACCACTGACTTCCAGTTTATAGGCCATCAAGCTCTTACGGATAAAAATCCAGAACAGCACCACTGCGATGATTGTGATAAAAATTGAGGCGTTAATCCGTGTGCCTTCCATAATCAGCGGCAAGGTCGCGCTTTCCGAGAACATTACGGATTGTGGAAAATTCATACCATCCGGATCACGCCATGGGCCATTAACCAGATACATGAGCAGGAAAAACGCGACATAGTTCATCATCTTCTGGCATTAAATAAAGTTGAAATGATCTGGCAAGATGGGGAAATTTATCAGGCACCTGCAAAGGATTTATTACCTGAACCGGTTCAGCTAGATACACTGAATTTACAAGGTGAAATGCAAATTTATTTGGCCTTACCGATGGTGCAGCCAAATAAACAGAATGTCAGTCATGCTGATCAAGCCCGACCTAGCCGTTATCATTCCCATTTAAGTTCAACTCATGACTTGTTTACCGATGCAAGTACTGCTGAGATTACATTATTGCGCCGTCGTGCTGAATTAAAAATATTTGAAGGTAGCCAAGAACCTCAGCATCACATGGATGGCTACCTGTATCTTCCAGTAGGTCGAATTAAACGACAAAGTTCAGGGAATTTTATTTTTGATCATAAATTTATCCCACCAATTTTACATATACAGGCCAATGAAAATCTTTTGGTTAATTTACAACGCACCTTGAATATTATCCAAGCAAAGATCAAGACCATTCAGAGTAATAATCGGGAAAATGAACAGAAACTGATTGAATTCCGTTCTGGGGATATTGTGTCTTTCTGGCTGGTCAATGCCTTAAATACTGCATATGCGAGCCTAAACCATATTTTGCAGTATCCGATTATTCATCCTGAACGTCTCTATAGTGAACTATTACGCCTAACTGGCTCATTGCTAACTTTTTCGACTGCTTATAATGTCGATCAACTGCCTAAATATCAGCACTATCATCTATACGAAAGCTTCAATCAGTTAGACATCATTTTAAGAAATCTACTAGATACCATTATCTCGAATCGTTATATCAGCATCTCCTTAAAAGAAACCCGACCATCCTATTGGCTTGGCAGTCTGGAAACCGACAAGATTACCCGAGATACGCGTCTATATCTGGCTGTTTCAAGCAGTGTGATGCCTGTCCAAGATTTAATTGCTTATGTACCGATCCGTTTTAAAGTTGGTAGTACAGTTGATGTTGAACAGCGAGTCATTGCAGCCCTCCCTGCCATTCCAATTCAACATTTGATTCAAGTACCAACAGCGATCCCGGTTCGTTCTGGAGTCAGCTATTTCGAAATTGAACCGAATAACGATTTGTATCAACGCATGTTCGATTCAGAATCGATTTGTATTTATATACCGAATGGATTTCAGGATATCAGGATTGAACTTATTGCAGTCATGAAAGGATAAGTATCAGTATGAATACAATTACAAATTCTGCACCATCACTATTTGATGATGGCCAGATCGGATCTGGAAAGATTGTTACGCAAACAACTGATCAGAAATCTCATATGACGACCAATCTGATTGATCTTCTCTATGACGGATTTTATATTGTCTTTTTGCTAAAAAATCATTATATCCCTTCGCATCCAGCATCGTTTCGTGAAAAGATTCTGGAAATGCTAAACTATTTTGAGCATCAAGCACGTAAACAGCAATTTTCTTTTGAAGACATTCAGGATGCTAAATATGCTTATTGTGCCTTATTAGATGAAACTATTGTCACGCAGCAGGATGCCCGTTTCTTTGATCTGCAAAATTACTGGATGATAGATCCATTACAATTAAATTTATTTGGTTCTCAACTTGCAGGTTATCGTTTCTTTGAGCATCTAGAGGAAATTCGTTATAAAGATAATGAACGTTTAGCGGTACTGGAAGTCTATCACTACTGCCTGTTATTAGGTTTTCATGGAAAATATCGGCTTGAGTCTGTGCATAGTTTGAATCAGCTGATTACCCAAGTGAGTGAACAGATTGATTACCTAAAAGGTAAAAAAACGCCGTTTTCCCCTTTTGCAGCACTACCTGACAAGATCAAACATATTATTCATCGTGAATTACCATTTTTATGGATTTTGGTATTTTTGCTTTTGTTCACTCTAATGAGTTTTGTCGGTCTGAAATATATGCTATCGAGTGAAACTACAGAAATTTTTACTCAATATCAGAATGTGATTAGTGCACCAGCGGAACAGGCCTACATCACGATGCATTTACCTTAATGAAACCTATAATAAATGATCTATAAAAACTAGGGTCTGTTGACACTT
>NZ_JAALGV010000078.1:0-26891 GCF_011174875.1 Acinetobacter sp. GFQ9D191M | reverse complement strand
AGACATTAATGTAAAAAGACACACGTATATACTTTAGAGCAAGCTCAGGTAGCATGGGATAACGCACGGTCCATAGATCAACCGATCGCCGTGCACCACGTTCGCAAACATATTGTATGAAAGGTGGACTATCAATATATCCCCTCGATCTCACAAATAGATGATCCTTATATCAAGTATGTGGCGCTTGAAAAGGATAATTTAGGTTTATTGTGCGATGGAAATGACGTCTTTTGGTTAGACTTTGCCACGGGCAAAACCAGTACAGATTTTTCTTCTGCTACAAAACTTCGGTATGACCAGGCCCTTTCGTTAAAAGATCGCTATATTCTTCTTCCTTTTAATATAGCCGATGCACATAAACGACTGCTTTTGTGTATGTCCAACTTAAATTGACCAACAAATTAGGTTCTTTATCCATAGCGAATAGATCTGAATAAACATTAAAGTTTTTACCCAAAAATGCATTGTGTAAGAAGTGAATAAGGTCTAGATCCACGTAGTTAACCGTAGACACAATCTTTAAGTATTCAGACAAAGCTTTAAACATCGGTGTTAGCTCTGCGATGGCACGGCTAAACCGCTGTTCTGATTTATGCTCTCTATATTTTTCAAAGCCATTTTTCAAAATCCTTTTGAGCTCTGCATCATCAAATGGAATATTTGAATAAAACTCACCAGTACTAAGATCTCCAAAATTAGACATAAAGTTATCAATCACGGGTAATTTACGTTCTAGAGATAAGCGCTGCGTTGATCTGATTAATTTAATGAATGAATAGAAAAACGGTAAGAAGCGTCTGTAGTAATCATAAATGACCTCTGCAAGCTTACGATCGCGAACATCAGCATTGATGGGTACACATTTAGGATATTGCGTAACAAAATTGGGTTTCTGCAGATAAATGGTTAGGTCCTTAAACACCTCAGCACCATTTAGGCGATTAGATTTAAGAAATGACCAATCTACCAAGTCATAATCTACTGCACGAATCTCTCTTAGATTTAATTCATCAAACTTAAAGTTGAGTAGGCGTAGGTAATCTACAAAATTAGCCAAGTACCATGGCTGAGTTTTATCGATGTTGTATTCAGGATGACTATCAATGTCCAAGTGATTTAATAAATTGGTCCACGACTGGTCAATTCCAGCCAAATTAACTTGTTTGTCTATTCGATCAGGGGTAAGCATAGTAATCCCAATTGTATATACTAATTCGTAAGAAATTAGATACATTGTATCAATAATTCCTAGAATAAATATTCTTTTAAATTTTTTAACAATTCTAATTCGCCACACAACAAAAATGCTTATTTACTGAGCTAAAAACTTATATCCAATTAATTAAAACCCTATATAATTATTTTAATACTCTAATTCGTGTGAGTTGTTATGATTAGTGATCCAATCGAAATCGCAAAATTAAAACAAAGCATCTTAGATTTAAGAAACAATATTTTTCCTCCACAAAACCTTTTAACGGTTGATGGATTACCAATTTATTATGGTGAGAAAAAGTTTGTTGATGAATATCTTGCACAATGGATGGACTTTTATCAAAAAGCATTAGAACTTTCTAATCCTTTTGGTGATCCTATTGATTTGTCCGAAATAAATGAAATTCATTTGCCTGTGCATTTTAATTTGCCCGTGTTTGCTCGTAATGTCACTCGCATGATTTTAAATAAAACACTGGCCAAGGAATCTATTACTTTTCGTTCAAGTGCAGATCTGTTTGAGAAGTGCGGATACTTCAATCGTGAATATACGGATTTAATTTATGAGTACTTTGATCGTGATGAAGATAACGTATTGGTCGGGCATCGACCGTATAACGATATTCGTGCGTACTTGTTTTATGCCGGCGATGAAGAGCGTCATCGCACGAGATTTTATAACTCTGGCCTGGTGCTCGGTTATCCCGAAGGTTGGAATAGCATTGAGATCTTAGATAATCGTAACAACACCCGAAAACAGCGTAGTGATGCTTATACAAACCCTTTAGCGAAAAATAACACATGGTTCATCTACAAGAAGCTGTAATTAGCCAAAGCGCCGTGCGAGATCGCAATAAAGCCTTGGATCTATTGAAGTGGATTGCGATTGTGACCATGGTTATTGACCACGCATCAATATTATTTCCTCAATATAATCTGTTGTTGAGGACGATTGGCCGTTGGGCTTTTCCTATTTTTTGTATCATGCTTGCATTCAATTTGAACCAAGCTATTTCTAAAAAGAAAACCCATACATTAAAAAACTATTTTAAAAATTTGGCGTTGTTTTGTGTGCTATCAGAAGTACCGTATCAACTATTCAACCAAGAGCCATTTACAACTCTGAACGTCATGCCTACGTTGCTTTTAGGATTTTTGCTTGTTGTATTAGGAGAATCTAAACATAAATATGCAACGCTGCAGTTTGTCTCTCTGTTAGTCGTGATCACATTGCTATCTAATTTTATTATGTATAGCGTGTGGGGCGTTTTATTAATTGTATTCCTGTATTTATTCTTTAAAACAACCAACGTTCATTCTAAGAAATACTTTTTAATGATCAGCGTCTTGCTCACTTCATTGGCCAACATTTTCAACTGGTTGATTGGTGGCTACTATACGGATATGACTACATATTCTTTGGCATTCTCATTTGCTGTCAGTAGCGCCATTGCAACGTGTATTGGTGCACAATTCCTACTGAAAGGACAGCACATGAATTTACCTTTTGAATTACCGCCAGTGGGGAAGTGGGCGTACTGGTTCTATCCAGTACATCTCGTCATCATTTGGATTCTTTTTAAATTTGCATAATAAATTTAGGCATAAAAAAAGCACCAAAGTATTTATGACTAAGGTGCTTTTTTATTGCTTAATCAGCGTCATTCGCTAGATCCAGCATCTAAACCGAATGAGCTAATTTCTTGCTGTCTTTCTTGCTCAGCTGCTTGTTCTGGTGATGCTTGTGGAGTAGGTGCACCAGATTGGTTATTTTGTTGATCATATTGATTCAGCAATTGCTTTAATGCTTCAGGATCTTGAGCAATTTGATTCGCAATTTCTAATGTTGGGTCCTGTTGTTTTTTACCAGCAGCATAACCAAAAATAGCCAAACCAATGAAAGCAGCAAAGAAAGTGGCAAGTACGATCAGTACAAATTTACCAATAATGCTACCTTTGAAGCGTTCAAACCAAGTTTCATCTTCATAGTGGTAAGGTTGGTTAATGTTTTGGCAACCATAGCTAAATGCATCCATCCACGCATTACGAACCAATTGTTTAATTTGTTCTGTTTGCGGTAAATGACCTTTTTTAGCCACGTTTACTTTGATTTTTGGCTCTGCTAATACAAAACGTTTTTCTTCACCATTACCTAGTGTATTAACGAGCTCTACGGTACCAGAACAAGTGAAATAACGACCAACATCATTGTTTTCTAAAGTATCAAAACCACTGATTTGTATTGTTAACTCTTTAAGATCGGCATTCGGGATTTTTATATTTTTAGGTTGACGATTCAAATCTTCAGAATCCGTATCAACTGAGATTGTTAAAAGGTCATTGTTACTAAAAATTGAAACAAGAGGGTCGTGAGATAGAATGTCTTTTTGCTTCTTAATTAAACTCACAATGTATCACCAGTTAAAATAGAAATTAAAAGTATTATATTTTAAAAAAGGGTTTTAGTGATAGTTTATTTTATGTTTAACGTAAAAAAAGCCACTTTTAAGAAAGTGGCTTTTAGGTTTAAGGGAGATAGTTATTATTTATAAAATATTCCTTTTTAATTCTCTTAATCTCCATGCCTTTGTCTAAAAGCAATTTAAACTCATTAAAATCATCACGCATAAGCTTATGAACCTTTAATGATTTTTGACTCTTAGCTTTGATGGCACTGTTGTATTGTACTGCAGCAACCAGATCGTAATGCTTATTTAGATCCAAACCATAAAGTGATGTTAATTTTTCAGAAATATAATCAAATATAACGGTCAAACAGATGACCTTATTGTTAGTGTTAGTCAGTATCTCTTCTGGAAATTCATTATTTCCCGAAGCTGCACTGGCTAAACGTGCCCATTCTGTCATGGGTAGGGAACCATCTTCACCAATCACGTTGATTAAGTTGTTTAAAAAGATAAAGCGGTGATTAAAAAACTTCACTTTGCTTTTTTGCAAAATTCTAAATGTATAAACGTTTGCCCAATACACAACATAGTTTTTAATCTTTAGACCATTGATTGAGTCTTGTGTTAATAAATCTTCATTGGTGATGCCATGATATTGAGTTGCTTCTTCAGTGACTTGTTTTTTTGGCTTCCAGTAGCTCTCTTCAGCATTATAAAGATACTGAACCTGTTCTATTGATGATGTGCGGCACTTTTTAATACGCGTCAAAATAGACGACTTAATAATGTCAGGCACATCAACTGGATTCTTGACTTTGGCGGTAAATTCCAGTGTGAGAAAACATAATGGTGCTGGCATAGCTTGGCCTTTCTAATATCCCTTAATTTATAACTTAAAACGTTCTATTTTCTGAATTGATATTCGCGAAATAAGGAACTAATTGCTTTTCTCGGTCATGAATGTATGCAGTTGATGACATATCCAATACCGCACCTGGTACATAAGTTAGGTTTAGATTGATATTTTCACCGTTACCATCGATCAAGACGCCATTAAACCGCGCTTTGTCTGGATCTCCTTTTACAAATAGCTGTTGGCCAACATAACCGGACAAGCTATTGATATAGAGGTTTTTCATTTTTTCCGAAGATTGCAAAGCATTTATATAGAGAAGATCCATAATTTTTTCTTCTCCATTTTGATTTCTAATTTTTACTGTTTTTGGACCAACAACATCCACAATTGTAGCAATCCATAAGTCATGATGTTCAACTTCCCAACCATTGTAGCGACTTTCAATCCAATCGGGGCTTAAGAGTCTTGGCTTAAAGGGGTAGGAGTAGATTTTGAATATTAAGATCGAAACCACAATTATGATTGGTAAGCCAAAACATATTTTTATTTTATGTTTCTTAAAAGCACTGTTAAACATAACCGTATATACCAAAAAATTTAAAATCATTTTAACTTAAAATAATAAGTTTGTATTGGTTAAAACCATTGATATATCAATTATTCATCACTGTTATAGGTATAACCATCATCACTACTGCGATCTTTACCTACTAATAATTCTTCAATACGCTTAGCTTCAGCTATTGTTCTGAGTGCATTTTCCTTTTTTTCTTGTCGTTCTGTATTTTCACGAATCGCTTCAAGAATCTCAGGAGATAAGGCCTTTTCAGGTTGTTGTTCTTGGGCTTCAGGCTCGGAAGCACTTGCTTCTTCAGCCTTTATAGGTTGGTCTTTTTTCTTAGGATCTACCAAGTCATAAAACACAAGTTCTTTTGATTCACTCGTTGCGGATTCGTCTAAAAACTTCTTTTCTTGACCTTTTAATGGATCTTGTTCATTTGGAGTATTAGAGTTATTACAGGCACTTAAAAGGGTGGAAATTAAAATAACCGTTGCGAAGTTGAAAAGGGTTTTAGACACGTTGAAAATCCTTTAATATAATAACGTATTCTACATAATAAAAGTCCGTAGGTAAAAGTATGTCTTCAGATAAAAATAGTTCTGATAGTGCTACACAAAAGGTAAATATTACCAATGAGGTTTTAGATGAAGCTGCCATTAAACAGGCAATTGAAGCTAATCAACCCCGTAAATCAGGTATTTTAAAGCGAATCTTTTTTGATTTCGGGCGTAAAAGCCACTGGAGTTCAGCTAGAAAAGGGTTTTTACCGCATTTATCTAATATTAGATCAATGCTGTCTCCAACATGCCCCGAATGCGGTAAATCGATTTTAATGCATGACAACAGGATTCCACGTTCTTATAAAGGCAACGTGAATTGGGTATGTGCACACCCTTTATGTGAATATGAAATTGTCGCACCTAACAATTTTAAACAACTGAAAAGACTCATTGCTAATACTCACTACCCAAGAGGGCAAGAACGTTTAGCTTCAATGAGTAATGATGAAATAGACAAGCTTGTTAAAAACCATCAATTTTCGTCTTATTTGTATTTAGCATTATCTATGTTTACAGGCTTGTACGTAGTTTATATGTTCTTTAAAGCGCTATATCCAATGCTTGTTGTACCAGGTGTATTATTGGTGTTTTATCTATACATGGTTAGCATCAATTCAGCTTATCGTGCGTGGCAAGTCCGTACTGGTCTTTTATTTTTACCGAATGCGCCATTCTTGGCATGGTTCCGCTATGCGCCAAAAAAATATAGCTTATCGTGGTATGACGGCAAAAACCCATTGCCAGTTGAAACACTGAATAAGTTAGCTGACCGTAAACAGCACCTAATCGACAATTTCAACAACAACGATAAAGGTGCTGATTAATATGCTGTTAAAACCAACGCTATTTGCGACTCTATTAGGATCAAGCGTTGCTTATGCTCAATTGCCTCAAAGTTCTGAGGCTCTAGGTGCATATGCAAACCATGTCAATTCTAATGGATCAAGTACACCATATCGACCATTTCAGGTCATGACCAACACTCAGCAAGAAACGGCGCCAGCAAAGCCAAGAGGATTTACGAGTCGTTACTTGGGCGTGAAGTACACACCGCAAAAAACTGAAGAAACTCCGACTAGCACTGAGCGCACGGCAGTTGCACAAAATGGACCACAACCTAGTGGCCAGCAAGCACCAGCACCACAACAACAACCCGTTCGCCAGAATATCCGTCCTGTTTCTTATACCTATCCAACTACGCAATACAATCAATACAACCAAGCGAGTGCATCTTACGATCAAACCGTACCGGGTAGAGTCGCTACTTTGAGTTGTGTTATTCATGCTGCGCGGTCAGAAGGTGTTCCGCTGTATGTTTTATTGGGTATACATAGCAAAGAGCGTGGTACCAATGGACAAACAGCGCAAAACAAAAACCGTTCATTGGATATGGGGCAATTCCAAATCAATTCCATGCACTTTAAACGTGGCGGTATGTTTGAAAATTATAACAGCCATTATGTGCGTACTGATGGATGTCTGAATGCGCGACTTGCAGCCAAGATCTTGCGAAATCGATTAACCACAAAACCGTCAACCGATTTTTGGGTTAGAGCAGCTGCTTACCACTCATGGACGCCATCTTTTAATGCGATATATCGCAATGGCACGACAAAACAACCTGGTTTAGTTGCGTATGCACTTCAATGGAAAAAATGGCTTGAGAGAAAGGGGATAAATCCTAACTAATCAGCTGAATATATTTTTTAAGAAAAAAATTGCAGTTACGTAATGCGATATAATTCACCTATTCTTTACCCACTAAGGATTCAAAATGAACCTTAATACAACTTTAAAAAGTTTAGCTTTAACCTTATCCATGTCTATTGTTGCTACTGCAGCTCAAGCCGATTTTGTTGGCAAAGTTGTACGTATTTCTGACGGCGACACTATCACCGTTTTAAACAACAACAATGAGCAGATCCGTGTTCGCTTCAACCAGATTGATGCACCAGAAAAAAGTCAAGCTTTTGGTCAGAAATCGCGTCAGAACATCAGTTTCTTGCATGAAACGATTGTGTATGTGCAAGAAAATAGTAAGGACCGCTACGGTCGTACTCTTGGTACCATTTTTCAGATGCGTACAAACCAAGTGCCCAACTTAAACATCGTGAATAGTGTTAACTATAAGCAAGTTAAAGATGGCTATGCATGGGCTTATCGTGAATATCTCAAAGATAAAATTATTTTGAGTGCTGAAAGCAACGCACGTTCTCAACGCCTTGGTTTATGGGCTGATCCAAACCCTGTTTATCCAAGCCAGTACCGTCACAATAAGTAATATTGATGAACGGTGAATTAAATACCGCTAAAGCCGTAGCGGTATTAAATAAATATCTACTGCAACAACAATGTGGTAATCGTATGGAACTGCAGTTTTTCAGTGAAGAACTGCAAGCTCAGATTGAAGCTCTCAGCTTGGCTTCTGTACGAAATGAGTTGGTTACTCAGTTGGCAAATTTGGGAAAATGTCTTTGTGATGAAAAGTTGGTGAATTGTTCAGCCAACGCAAATTACTCAGAAGTGGCAATAGATTTCCTTGAAATGCACTTAGAGTCGCTGGAAGGGCGACAGTTCAAAGAAGGTTTTATATGACATCTATTGTCATATCCACGGAATCCAATTAATCACCAGATCAGAACGAACCACTAAGCAATTAGTGGTTTTTTTCCTAAGGGAACTAGATCAATTGTAGATTTTTAAAAGGTAATGTTATGCCGAACAAAGATGATGAACATGCAACTAAATAAAGCTTTCTACCTTTACCTTACTTTTGTAGCGATTCTTTGGGCTATTATCTGGTGGTGTTTACTGATTAATATGCACCAGTACTTTAGTGCGGTTTTTTATGTTTTAACGGGGTACTATTTTATTAATAAAATTTTGATGAAAATTAGTCCTTATTCATCAAAAATACTTTTTACAGTTTTATGGCCAATTGCTTATCCAGTTTTATTCTTAATACTCTTGTTCAAGAGGTGGGATACTGTCAATGCTCCAGACGAACGTGCGATCGCACAATCGTTGCACCCAAATGAACAACTGAAGTTTAATGTTGAGGGTGCCGATTGGTATGCTTATAGTGAAAACTACGGTACGAGTGAAGAGAAGCTATTCGTAAAATTCATTTCGACTCAAATTGATGCCCTTAAACGTCAATATAAAGATGCTGAAATTTACTTAATACGTAATGAGCTAGACTACTGGTTATTTAGTCCTGTTGATGGCCGTAGATTCAGTCCAGACTATATGTTGATCGTGAATGATACGGTGAACCAAGAGATGTACTATCAATGTTTGATTGAGCCTAAAGGCGGTCATTTGTTGGTGAATGACGAGTGGAAGGAAGAAGTACTGATCAGCTTGAGTGACGAGAGTTCTGTAATTTTTGATCCAGATGAAGAGGATGACGAAGGTTATAAGAGCTTCTTAAAAGAGGTGGAGAGTATGGGCTATAAAGAGATTAAGTGTTTAGGCTTCAAGTTCTTTAATAGCGATCCTCGTGGTGAAACTGATTTTGCACTGGATTTTAGGGCAACATTGCCACACTAATCTTGAAAACATTGACTCAAAAAGAAGCCCCGATATTCGGGGCTTTTTCATATCTGCTTTTACATATCGAACGACTGTCCACGTTCGTTAGTTTTGTTTAAATTCTGCGGTTCTATACCATACAGCTTTAGACCATCACCTAGAACGAGATCATCTACACGCTTTTCAAAACGAGTAAAGAAATCGTTCAGTCTTTGGAAGACTGGTGGTTCATCTAACAGTTTGGCCATGTTGTTTAATGTTTTACTTAGACTGTTCACAAGATTGAACTTTTGTTGACGGTCCAAAGACAAGCTGTTCGATGTATCTAAAAGGGTGGTGAGGCTTTCTTGAACCTTTAGATAGTTTTGATCATTGGTCACATTACTGACAATCAAATGCACTACTTTGTTTTTGATCTTCAATGTATCCAGATTCAATTGATCAAATGCAATGGTCCTATCAGTAAGATTTTCTCTAAATGTTTTGAGATTCTGCCACTCTGGATGTGCAGCCTCTAAATCAGATAAAACTTTCATGATTGACGCACGGTATTCGCTATCAGACGCACTAATCACAAAAAGTTCAGGATACGACCGCTTCTTAGAAACTTCTTCCTGAGCTTTATTGAGCTTATCTTCAGCGACAGCAATTGAACCCTCAACATCGGCAGTACTAATACCAGCTTCATGAATTAACTTTCTAGCTTTATACATTTCTGCTGAATGAAGCCAAAAAGCGGTAAAGATAGCTGACTTAGCGTAGCTTTGATGATCGATACCTTGCTGAAGATTTTGTTCGGGAATGGTCGAACGATCCACACTCTGCAATTTAACTGTATCTTTGTTGATGTCCTTGGATACATCAATATGTACTTTGGTATTTTGCATGCTATCCATACTTGGGTTTGTGCTACTGGTTGGTTCTTTGGCACCCATTTTCTCGAATTCAATATCACCGGCTTTAATCTTTTGATGGCCATCTGCAGTAGCGACAACTTTCAAAACATCATTTTGAACTTTGGTGACATCAATTTCAGAAAGGATCTCCATATAAGACTTAATGCCCTCAAGAGTCATGACGGGCGTAGATACGGGTGCCGTAGCGGTTGGAGTTGGTTTATCATCAAATGCTTTATCAAATGACGGCGGTTGGTACTTTGGTTTTGCATAGGATTTCGTGCTACCTGTACCAGCTGGTCCATCATAGTTAGCTTTTGATAGATCTTGTTTACGCTTTTCAATATTTGCGTTGTAATTTTCAATATTTGCTTGGTTTTTAGCACGTATGTTCTGCAATTCCAGATATTTTTCATCTGATTGTGCAATCACAATGCCGTAATTCGGTTGGTATTCTTTATTAGGGAACTTGGTTGCATAAGCTTCGCGTTGACGGTTGTAGCGGTTAATTGCATACGCAACTTCAGGGATCTTGTTGTCTATACGTTTGACGGCGTTATTCAGTTCTTTTGCCAACTCTGCAGCTAAACGTTCAACACCTAAATATTGACGAGCATCATCCCAATCAGAAACAGATAATTTATTTTGGAAAACCGGGGGTAGGGTGATACGTGTATTTTCATGTTTACTCACATCACCTAACACACCACTTAATGAAAAGTTGTGACAAGCTTCTTGTAAGCCAGGATTCAAACCAGACTCAAGCGTTTGGCCAGCATCGTTATCATAACCAACAAATATATTGGCTTCAGGATTGATACTGCGGATAAGCTCAGCAACACTTGAGATATTGGATTTACTGTATGACGCTAAAACTTGTGTGTTTTCTGCAGTAAAACCCTCACCCAATAAACCAAGCTCTAAACCAGCATCCAACGCCTTACGTGCGCTGATCGCTGTTGCCCAACCCTCCTTGATCAAATAGTTCTTTGCATTCGGGTTAAAGACTTCATAGCCAACATCAGGATTTTTGCTAACAGGCAAGAATGCATCTTTCGTTTTGGCTTTATCAAAAAAGTACTTACCCTTATGCAGTACTTCTTCAAGCTTGTTGGTTTCTTTGTTGCGCTTTTTTTGGCGATGGTGGGTGATACGCTGTAAATTGACGACTTTGTTATTGGTGTCAATTAACGGTGCAAGAATGACAGCTCTGCTTTTACGTAAATCAAAGCCTTTTTTCTTTTCGCCCTCAAGCTCAGGTTCAAAGTTGATGAAATGCTTTTGATACGCTAATACATTCTCTACTGTTTCAACGAGAAGCTGTTGATTGGTAGCTGATTCAGGAAGTTCACGCTTTACTGCTTCAATGGCTTCATCACGGGTAAAGTTATCTTTACGCATGATTTTAGCGCCGTATGGCTCTAGGTTCTTTTCAACCATATACGGCATTTGTCGAATGTCGCGTTTAAAGGTCTGAAGGCTTCCAGTTTTATTATTAAAAAATGAATCGTCAATAATTTTACCAGCACGTTGCCACTCAATACGGATAGCGATTTGTGCAGCTAAGAGCTCTTTTTCTTGTTGAAGTAGATGCTTCTTTTGAGCTTCTTCAAACTCACGTACACGGCGATCAACATCTTCTTTGCTTGGTGGTTTGTAGTTAGGGTTTGAATCTCGTTGAGGCTTGATTACGTTCTTATAGTGGTCAGCAAAAGCAATTGAGATTTCAATGTCAGTTACACCAAAGCGGTGTCCTTTGAGTACTGGCCAGTATTCACCAGTATCACGGTTCATGTTTGGATAGATCCAATACATCCCTCGTGGTTTGACATTGTTGCTACTTGATTTACTAGGGTTATCTGATTCGGTGAGGCAAGGCACTTTTTCATCAAATACGGTCACGAATTGATATTTACCAGATGACTTGAATACGAATCCGTAGTTTCGCTCCAGTTCTTCTTGGAAAAACTGAAACATCGTATTTAAATCACAATTATGTCGGGCGCTCGGTACTTTCTCAGCCATAACAATTCCAATTTCTAATATATATTTAGGTGCAATGTGCTACCCAGGTTGCATAGGACTATTAATCATATGCTTAAGAAAATTTATACTTTTAGTATATACCGATTCTAAAAACATTTCTGTTTAATCTTTAATATAAGCTATGTCTAATAAAGGTTTAAAGAAAAATTAAAAGCTTTAATTTATTATTTTAATAAAAAATGTTTAAGCCTAATGTGGTTCCGTTAATTAGACCACTCAATTCAGTTTTATAAGTGATAAATCCACTCTAAATATTTAAATTATGCTGCCATTACTTTTAGTAAATGTTGATCATAAAATTCATTCGGTGTGGCCTTATTCAAACTTTAATGAGGACGTATCATGTTATAAAAATCCAAATATTCAGCAATTGATTGTTTCGCTTGTTTAACCGTATCGTAAGCCTTCAAATAGACTTCCTCATGCTTCACGCTGCGCCATAAACGCTCAATCATCACATTATCCATCCATCGTCCTTTCCCATCCATACTGATACGGATATTTCGCAATTTTAACTCATTCAAAAATGCCTCGCTTGTGAATTGACTGCCTTGGTCTGTATTGAACACCTCAGGACAACCATATTTCACAATTGCTTCTTGCAACGCATCTATGCAAAAGTCTGTTTCCATACTGATCGATACTCGATGAGCCAGTACTTTACGACTATGCCAATCTATAATTGCACATAGATAGACAAAGCCTTTAGCCATAGGAATGTACGTTATATCTGTACACCAGACTTGATTAGAGTGATCGATGACCATGTTTTTCAACAGATATGGGAAAATACGGTGTGCAAGATTAGGCTTACTGGTATTGGGTTTTGGATACAAGGCATGTATTCCCATCAAGCGCATTAAACGTCGGACTTTACGCCGACCTATTTGATGTCCTTGACGCTGTAGCATATCTCGTATCATTCGACTGCCCATAAATGGGTAGTCGAGATGAATTTCATCGATTAGACGCATCCAACTCAAATCAGTGGATGAAATCTCTTTGGGCTTGTAATACAACGTACTGCGATTGATTTGAATCAATTGCGATTGTTGTCGTACCGAAAGTTGATGGGTCTTATCGATCATTTTTTGCCGCTCAGCTGCCCTATTTTTCTGAGCGCACCTTCTAAAAAATCAATTTGCAATGCCTGATGTCCTATCTTGGCATGTAGAGCTTTGAGGTCAATCTCAGGTTCTTGTTGTGCTGTTGGTCGTGAAAAAATATTGACTGATTGTTCAAGCAGTTGATTTTTCCAATCGATGATTTGGTTTTGATGTAAATCGAATTGAGTAGAAAGTTCAGCGAGTGTGTGGTCGCCTTTAATTGCTGCGAGAGCAACTTTAACTTTAAACTCTGCTGAATGATTACGACGTTTTCTTCGTGTCATGGTTGACTCCAAAAACAAGCATTTCCCATGCTTATTGGGGAGTAGATTATCACTTATAGGCGTGGTCTAAAATCCTAGAACCACATCAGCCCTCAATGTTATAATTTACAGATATTAAATAGGTTATGAATGACCACTTATTTAGGGTTAAATTACTTTTAATAATTTGAGGCTTTATATGTCAAAACATATTTTTTCGGGTTCTGTTGTAATCAATGGCAACGGCAATGTATACAGTTCAGGTTCCAACTATCAAATCGTTGGAAGTGGCAAACCAGTGACTAAGCAAGTACCTGTAAACCCATTTAACGAAATCTGTATGAAAGGTCCAATGAGTCTGAAGTTTTTTGCTTCAAGTGTTTCTAAAATGGAAATTACTGCAGACGACAATATTGTAGATCTTATTAGTGCGACTTTTCAGGGTGGTGTATTGGTTTTAGCTATTCAGGACAATGTAAGTTTTAGTACTTGTTCACCGTTAGAAGTATCGATCAGTCACCCAAATTTAAAAGCTATTGATTTAAAAGGTTCAGGCAATATTCAGGTCTTAAATCTTAATGAAGATAAATTCACAGCAAGTATTAGTGGATCTGGAAATATGGATTTAGACGGTACCGTTGAACACTGTGTCTTATCTTTGAGAGGTTCAGGCAATTTTGATGCATTACCATTGAAAAGCAACAATTTAGAAGTGGCACTATCTGGTTCAGGCAATATCTTTTGTACAGCTATCAATTCTGCTCAAGTACAGCTTTCAGGCTCAGGCAACGTTAAAGTTTATGGCAAACCAATCCATAAGTCACAAAACCGAACTGGTTCAGGAAACATTAGTTTTAAATAGGTCGATATACCTAGTTATAAGTCACAAAACCGAACTAGATCAGGAAACATTTGTCTTAAGTAGGTCGATAAACCTAGTGCAATGAAAGTTTAGAGAAAAACAAACCCCAAAAGTTTGCTACCTTTGGGGGTTTATGTTTGACATTCAAATTATCGAAATAAAAATATTATTAATGAAGTTTTCGGACCATTCAGGATCGTTCGATTTACTCACAATATCTTTGAGCCAAACCTTTAATGATTCAATTGGATAATCTGCATTTTTGTATAAATTAATCACGGCGATAATCTGTTGATTCAGTGCTGTTGTTGAATCATTACGTGCGATCATTTCTACAAGTTTTGTGTAGGCCTGAAGGAGTTCTGGTTCTTCAGCTCCAGTGACTTTACGGGGTTGTTTGCTGATCTGTCCAAGAATTTCAATAAATTGTTCTTTGACCAGCTCAATCGGGTGGATCTGACTAAATCCCTGTTGAGTCAGCAAAGCATATGCACGTAAAACCAAGCTAAACCAATTCTTTTTGGTCATGCTATCAGGATAGAGGCCTATATCATCTAACTGTTGTTTGATGCCAAAGAATAGGGCGCTGATAGAATAGTTCGGGTTAACCGTGCTTTGAACTGCAGTCGTCCACACGGCATTTTGCATTTTATGACGTATTACATCACGCGTGTATTCAACGCCGTACAAACACTTAAAATCGTTCCAGTCACTTAGATCTAACTGTTCATCAGTAAATTCAGGTCCAATCATGGCTGCGTTTACAGCTCGGCATGCTTCTGTTGCGTAATAGATACCGGGATTGCGCTTTATTTTGCTTTCTAATGCTGTTTTATGGTCATTATCATTGAAGATATAGAAGCGTGAAAACGGGAATTCGGCACGGAAATCACGTACTACATTCATGATGTTGCCAGCCACGTACACGACAATGACTGGAATAGAGTATTGAATTGATTCTGCAATTGCTTCACCAGTGGCGTAGCCCTCACAAAAGATTATCCGATCTTGGTTCCATGCATCCAATGGATCTTTATATAAGATTTTGAAAGCGCCGTTTGCAAGTACACCACGTAATGTAAACTTATCTTCACCACGCTTGTTTTTGTGTTCAGCGATGGTCTGAAGGAAAATGATTTGATTTTTGAGGTTTTGCCCCTCAACTAAAAGCTTGTTCTGACGTAGCGACTGTTGATCTAGATCTGGTTGCAGATCAATAATACGGTTCAGAATAATGGTGTTGTTCTTGTGTTGAGGGTAGTACTGGCTGACATAATCAATCAGCTCATTTTTAGTGAAGTTGCTTGGATTGTACAATCTAGCATGACTGAAGCTAATCTGCTTTTTCACATTGTAGTTGTGTGGACGGTTTGGCAAGGGTAGGCTTCTGGCCCATTCAAAACCCATATAGATTTGAGCCAATATCTCTTGGTCTTTTTTGTTTTTCTCAGCACTTTTGCATGAGTTTAAGAAGCGTTTAAGATCTTCTTCTTGCTGTTCCTTGGTATATACGGTGTCACCAGGTTGCAGATCCATTTCTTGAATGTATTCATACAAGCTGTAAGTGAAGTTTGCACCGCCAGCATGAAACCAACCATAAGACATACGTGCGTTATCTAGATCTACAAGATACCAGGCCGTTTTTTTCTTATTTTTTGTGGCGTCATTGTGGTGATTGGTTCTGAGGTAAATACGTTTAGAGCTTCGTTCAAGCTGAAAGTCACTCTCACGATCAAATACAATGCCCTCATTTTCAAGATGCGATCTAAATATTTTAGATAGCGTACCAATATCGATACCATACTTGATCATGAGGGGGTTCATAAATAAAGAAACTCACTTATAAATATTTTATAACCAGCGGTTGAGCGACTACATATTTTGATGGGTTGTTAGTTTGCAACGTGATTTCATGAGCGTAATGCCATGCCTTAGTGATACGGTTTAGGATGACACTTTCAAGGTCGTCTTCTAAGAATTCGTAAAGATTAAATCGCACGTTGTTTAAGATCAGTTTTTTATAACCTTTCACAAGGGTATTTAAAAAATTCTGGGATTGGTCCATAAAGGCGTTAACGTCAGCATCATAACTTATTGTTTTATTCACGACTGCATTATAAAAGTACTGCTCAGAATCAATTTTAATAATATGCATCTGCTCTAAGAATGACTCTAAATAAGCTGGATGCATATTTTTACTTAAAAACTTACAGATCCGCTTATTCTTGTTGTCGTTAAAATAGATGTATTTAGAGGTTAGCTCAGCATTAATCACTGTGACATATTCGCCGTCCACACGAAACTTCACGGTATTATTGTTGGTGAACTGCAGCATTAATTCTGTGAAGATATAGCTATCTAACGTTTTTTCATGCCTAAACGTCTGCTTGTCCAAGAAATTACTGTTGTACTGAAGATCTGCAACATTGGCATAGCTTTGAACGAATTGAGCGATGTCATTGTGCATGTTTTGGGTGTCTAGATCCGATACTTCAGTTGAAACCGATTGAAAGGCACTATTTTTATAAAGATGCCCCAATAATTCTGTTTGATTGTAGTTTTTAGGTTTAACTTTCAAGCCAACAGTAAACTCGTCTTGCTCATAATTCCCTTTAATTAGATTGCTTAAATAACTTTCAGCTTCTTGAAAAGATACGTTTCCAAGGTTGTCTAAAAATGATTTTAAGGAAGTGCCATCTAATCGTACTGCAACATGAGATATAAATGATGGATCGAACTCGAAACGCATAATACTTCATTGATTGAAATGGGTATTAAAATTATATAACAGGTTTAAGGAAAAAAGAATGAAAACCTTTAAGTATTATTACCATAAAAGTAATTTTGAATTGATTTAATAAGTTTAGTTTCGGTTTCTTGAGTATATAAACTACCTGAAATTAGTTTTAAGCCAGTATCAGTTTTAAGCCAATGTAGTGTATTAAAATGGTCATTAGCGATATGGCTACTCTTGTGCATGCGCGACACAAAACCAGTGTTCAGACCAGTATCAAACAGGCGTGGACAACTTGGTGCGTGGACATGATAGAGGACTTCACGGCGTTGATTGCTAGAGGGTGATTTACCTACGCCACGGCGTACTGGCATACCTTTGTGCTTTCTATAACTATTGAGAAATGAATCAATCGTATCGTTATACGTGGGTTGCATCAGGTAGCCACGGTGATTGTAGATGTCAGTTTTAGGATGAATAGAAAAATTAAATAAGCTAAGCATTTTACCAAGTAAGATTAATAGCTCAGGACTACCTTTAAGGTTGGTACCAATCAAACTATCTTTAATGGTTTTAATAGTATCCGTGCGATACTCTAAAACCACATAGTCTCCCCAATTAGAGGTTAAGCTTAAAGGATCTTCATCAGATATGTTGGCTTCAGTATCTTCATAGCAAAACACGATGATCAGTACTTTAACGTTGTTTCCGTTAAACAAAACTTCGTTTTGATGCGCGAAAAAACCATATAAAGGTTTGTCGTTGTGTCCTAGACCTGGTGTATGAATAAAGTTGGTCCACTGAAAGTAGTAATTCAGCAAATGACCATCGACATAGCGACCGTTTTCATCATTCAATAGGGTGCGATATACATCATTTTCAAGCTTTAGCACGGGTTGGCTGTACCGCCAAGCGCTCAACGCTGCAGTCGTAAATGCAAAGTCATAAAAGTTAAACTCAGGGTTCATATTTTTATAGAACAATGCATAAGGCTGTAACACACTTTCCCATACCTGTAATGGGATAAAGATGTTGGAACCCCACTTAGGAATCTCCGCAAAATAACCAGTGCCATAGGTATGATTTACGTTATCCCAAAACAGGCGTTCTAGCTGTTTATAGTCTGGAATGTCTTCGCTTTTAACCAATGATGCTGTACATAATGCTAACTTTTTCTCCAGTGCCAATAATTGACTGACAGGAGGGTATAAGCGACCAGCTTTTTGCGTAAAAACTTCCGCATTCAACTTTGATATAACATCAGCAAAGATTGAATCTTTCACTATACTGGTCTTCCATAAAAGGTGTGTGAGGGTGGCTAATTAGTATAAGGCATTCTAACAAGTTGTATGTATTCTATAAGGCGTAAAACTCTAAAAAGTTGATAATATATATCAGTTTTTAAAGCATTCACATTTCATACATAATTCTAACCTTGCTCAAATATAACATCATATTGTTTGCGATTTCTAAACAACAGTTTAACTAATCTGCAATATATCAGGGTAGAGCTGAGTATAGGGCTTAATCATTACTTTTGTTCAGCATGAGATAATAGTTTGTGGAATTTCCGTGAATATGATTAAAAAAGCTTTAAAACTTATTAGAGATCGGTTATATTACGAATCAAGGGATATTACCCTATTTAATAAACTATTAGACTGAGATTGTTCTAATAGTTTTTTTTTGCCCTTTTTTTGACATTTCCTGTTTTTTCTTCTATAGCTTCTGCTATATTTCTCCATATTTTACTCTATTTTTCGTTATTTTGATTAATTTTTAATCAATGTTAAAAGCTTAAATAATCAGCAACTTAGCCATTTATACCCACTACTATCCACAAAAACCTGTGCATAAAAAAACCAAATATTAAATCCCAAAATGGAATTTCTTCAATTTTAAGCTATAATTATGCTCATAGTTTTAATCATTGTAGTGGACTTAGTTATGAGCCATGTAGACCAAATAGAAACGATTAAAATTACTAACCGCGAAATCGGAATATTGCCTAACAATGTGCCAGTAGTAGATCAGTTTTTGAATAACTACCGCACACATAAAGCATCAACGACTCATTCAGTGGCTAGTAATTCACCTTTAATGAACATTACCAATTCAATGCATGTGCATCGAGTAGAAGATTCCCCCTATACTCAACCTATTCGTAAACTTCATTAGAAATAAAAAAAGCAGCGATTTCGCTGCTTTTTTATTGCCTATTGCATTTCTTTAGTGCTGATCCATATAGCTTTGAGTGAGCTTCTTACGCTCGTAATTCTCTTTGAGCTGTATGCCAATACCAATAATTATTATAGGTAAAATGGCTAGGGCAAAAAGAATGCAGATCGAATCAAAAATTGGCCTGGGCATATGAGCGCATTATTGCGGATTCGCATTGGTTAATTCCTCCAGTGTTGGTGGTTTTGTGGCGACTGGTTCATTTGCTGGTGCTTCAGGTGACACTTCTGGTACTTCAGGTGATACTTCTGGTGTTGAATTTGGTTCTTGTTGTGGATCTAACTTGTCTTCATAAGACTCTTGTGGAAGGCTATTGCTTGCAACAAAGTTATCTAGAATATCCTGAGCCTTATATGCCTTATTGCATTCGTCATTTGAGGCGTACATTTCTTTTTGTACGCTATCGTCTAAATACTTTTCTCGGCCATCACTAACATCATCGCTGTAATAACCAGCTTTCTTAGCAGAATCTATATAAATGGAATAACAAATATTTAAAACATTACTACGCTCGTAATCATGTTTGTAATACCAGTCAATACTACGTTCCTTTGCATCAGTTTTCGTATCTTCAAGGTATTGATCTAAGCGTTTCTCTTGTGGCGTAGACGAACACCCGATGATTAACAATGAGGTGCTTAAAACTATAAGTTTTTTAATCATGGTTTTAGCTTAAAACAAACGATACCTTTATAGTACAACATTAATTCGTTAAATAATATTTTTGGAATTTTAATTTGTGACGGTTAAACAGTGCATTTTCAAACAATTAAGCCATTTTTTCCCATAATTTTAGATAAATATTGTTGTCTTTTTTCGCGTAGATTATTGAAAACAGGAAGTAATTTAACCACTTGAAATGTTCATCCAACTAAAGATTAAGAAATAAGCCCTTAAAAGTGTTTGTTTATCAACCCTTAAACCTATTTAAACATTTTAAAATTGTATATACTTAAACCATTACTAGATTAACTTCAGTAATTATTACTAAAGAAAGTTAAAAATTGGATGAATTTTAATGAGTAGTTTGTTCATAGTAGAGTCACCCGGAAAGGTCGAAAAAATTCAACATATCTTGGATGACCTGTATCCGCACGAATTCGTTGTACGCGCTTCAGTTGGCCATGTATGTGATTTACCTAATCATGAGATCGGTTTCTCATATCCAGCCTTTGTTCCTAAATACGAAATATCTCAAAATAAAACACGCGTTGTTCAAGAATTAAGACAGGCTGCTAAAAATGCAGATACGGTTTTCCTCGCAACTGACTTGGACCGTGAAGGTGAAGCCATTGCATATCACTTAAAACGTATCCTGAACTTATCTGACGATCAGTATATTCGCGTCAAATATAACGCTATTGATAAAACTACGATCGCTAATGCACTTCAAAATGGTGAAGAGCTGGATCAAGGTATGGTGGCATCTCAAGAAACACGCCGTTTCCTTGACCGTATGATCGGTTTTTACTTGTATGAGCCAATTTCAAATATTTTAAAAGGCAAATTTCCTGTTGGCCGTGTTCAATCTGCCGTACTCGTTGTGCTTGGTGATTTAGAAGATCTACTGAAAAACTTCAAATCACATGAACATTACAACCTTGAAGTAACTCTAAAACAAGGTTGGGCTGCGAAATGGGATTTTTCTAAGTGGCTTAATCCTGAAATGAAGGATGTGCACAATAACCAGTGGTTAGATAAAGCTTCAATTACCCGTCTACAAAGCGAAATTGATAAAAAAGACTTAACCATTACCAGTGTTGAAACTAAGCCATCTTTCCGTAGTGCTCCAGCGCCGTTTATTACTGTTGATCTGCAAGCTGCAGCTGCAGCGCGTCTTGGTTTGGATCTAAAACAAACTATGGATGCAGCGCAAAAGTTATATGAAGGTGGTTATATCACTTACCATCGTACTGATGCTGCCGTAATTTCGCCTGAGGGCATGCAAGCTCTAGAAGCTTTTGGTGAGAGAGAGGGCATTGCGATTATCGGCAATAAAGCCAAATCTCGCGATGGTGCTCAAGAAGCACATGAATGTATTCGTCCTAGTGACTTCTTTACCTTTGAAGCTGGTGAGGACAAAGTTCAAAAGGATCTATACCGTCTAATCTGGTTGCGTACTGTTGCATCGCAAATGGCTCCAGCTGAATACGAAGTTAAATCCGTTGTAGGTGTCTATAAAGATGTCACGCTCAATGTAGATGGTGAAAGCATTACTAAAGATGCTGAATTCAAAGCTTCTAGCCGTATCTTAAAGGAAGATGGTTGGTTGGGTTTATTAAAGACCTACAGTATTGATGAAAATGCACTTGAATACGTGGAAGGTGAAGAAGATTCAGAAAAAGAACCTGAACATACGCTACCTATGGATATTGAGGTCGGTCAAAACCACAATGTTATTGCTGGTAAAGTTATCGCGACCAAAACCAAACCACGTTCACGCTACACCGTACCATCATTGGTCAAATTACTTGAGAAAAAAGGAATTGGTCGTCCTAGTACTTATCAATCAATCTTTGAACGTTTAATCAAGCACGGCTATATCAAGCTTGTTAAAAAGAAAATTGAAGTTACACCGCATGGATTGACCTTGATTCAAAACATTAGAGGTAAGTTTAGTTTTGCAGATCCGCTTTACACCAAAGAAATTGAAGAAATACTGGATCTAATCGCTACTGGTGATGCCGATTACAAACAAGAACTCCAAAAGTTCCATTTAGGGATTGAAAGTGAATTAGGACAGTTCTCAAAACATTGGCTTGATTCATTCCCTATCTACAAATGTAATAACTGTGATGACGGACGCATGTTGCCGAAAATCGGTACCAATCGCGACAAAACAACATCGGTCTACTGGTCATGTAATTCATGCAAAAGTTCAGCGCCAAACAGAAATGTTGATGGTAAAGATGAACCGGGTAAGCCAACTGTACGTGAGCCAACTACTCATTTATGTTTATGTGGCAAAACACTGACTCAGGTTACAACTGATAAATCTGTATTTTTTGAGTGCTCTCAACGTGCGTTCGTAGATGGCACCTGTAAAGAAACATACCGTTCTACAAATGACGAAAGCGGTAACTTGGTTCCTGATTTTGACGAATATCGCCGTAACCATACATACAAATGTCAGCTTGAAGGGTGTGGCGGTTGGTTGCGTGAGTTAAAAGGTATTTCAACTTCTTCAGGTAAGCCGTATCACTTCTTTTCTTGTGAAAAATCCAATCCAAACCTGAAAGGCAAAAAATGTAAGTCGGGTCCATTAGAGGTGTTCCCTGATGGTAGTCCTAACTACGAGCCAAGATTCCAAGTGACCAAAACAGAGTATCCATGTATCTGTAAAAAGCCTCTTATACATACCAAGTACCGCAAAGAACCTGGTGTTTACGAAGAGCGATACAGTTGTGAAGCTGCATCATGTAAACGTTATTTCGACATATTGCCAGATGGATCACCAGATACCCAACTTACAAAATCTCGCACTGGCAACGAAGCCAAGTGTTTTGAGTGTGGTCAGACCATGATTCAGTCTGCATTTAATTTACGTGGTGAACGTAAGTTTAAATGGGATTGCTTTAGCTGTGGTGCAAGTGGATACGACAACAACGGTGAGCCAGTTCAACGTGGTAAAAAGAAAGCCAAGTCTAAATCGACCTCTACAAAAGCTAAATCAAGTAAATAATTGAATAGGTGAATAAATGAGTAATCACGAACCAGATGATATGGACAACATCGGGAAGGAAGCTGAAGAAGCGCTCAAACCCCAACCCGATGATGAACATGTAAGTGAGCCTGAACAGCCGGCCAAAACAGCAAAAAAGGGCAAAAAAGTAGACATTGATGAAAACTTTTTTGCTAAGCATAAAAAGCTAATCTTGATTGGCGGTGGTGTTCTTTTCTTTTTGTTATTTGCTGTGGTTATTTTTGGCAATCAAAACATCGAAGTTGAACGTCCACAACAAAGCGATGTTGAACTTGAAGCTCGACTGCAGAGTGAAGTTGCAAGACGAGTAAAAGAAGAAAGTATGAAATTGGCTGCTCAGCGCAATAAAATTATCGACCGTATTAGTCGTAACTTTGACTGTAACGCACCACAAGTATTCTGTCATGCACAAGATACGTCAGAACCGTATTCAACTGTCGTTTCTAGTTTGCAGAACTTCCAATTTCAGCCAGATACGCCGTATGAAGTTTACATTGAAGTCTACCCCTTGAAAGTGGATGCCCAAAACCCACAAACAAGTCAGCGTAAAGGAAGTGTTTGTAGCCCGAACAACGTGCACCTTTTCTTATGCCAAAAAATCGTAATGAAAAATCCTGCGCTTATGGCCAATCAGATCCGCGAACTATATGCGCTACTAACGCCGTCTATGACTTATCGCTTGCAGATCAGCAGTCGTCCAATTACGCCAAGTGACATCGATCTGACATTGATTACTACCGAACTGGACAAAATGAATGCCGATTCTGCAACTGCTAGTGAACCTGAATTGGAGTGTGTACCGCCAGATCCTAAAAAAGATCCTGTTGCGTACAACTTATACGAAACAGGGGGCATGTCTTGTCAAGACATCATGAAGGACTTAGCTGCACGTAAGACAACTGCTCCAGCTGGTCAACCTGGTCAAGCTCAACAAAGTGGTGGTGAACAACCACAACATCCTGATGCATTTGGTACGCCAGTAGCAACACATTAAACATACTAATAAGAAACGGATTGATTTTGGTTAATCCGCTATTAATTGGCTTTTGGTTGAGAATACTAATTTAAGCATCTGTTTATCAAATAGATCTTAAAAAAATGAAACAATAAAATGCAGATTTATTCTGCATTTTTTAATTTTCACATTACAATAGTTTAAATTCGCAACTTTTAAGCAACCGGGTACGCTATGAACAACCCAACCAAAATTCAAGATCTGCAAGTGGCAGATTTGCCGTCCACGTTTAAGCTGAAGAAAAAACATAAAGAAGAAGTTTTTCTGAAGTACAAAGAGTTGAATGAGGCACTATTCAAAGTAGGGTACATTCCAGTGACGTTCTCAGACTTTGTGCATGCACTTATAGAAACTGGCGTAAAGGGATTTTCTGTCGAAGAATATGTCAACGCTCAATTAAACTCTTAATTTTAGAACTCTAATTATTTTTTTGATGTCAAAAAAAATGGACCACATTCGTAATCCATTCCTTTATTTTCTTTAACGATTAACTTTCTATTTTGGTACCACACTGAGGGCAAAACAGCATATTGTCCTGAAGTGGTTCACCACATTTCACACAAAACATATTCTTTTTCGGTTTGATGATCACTGGTACTTGATCTGATAGATCCTGACTGTGTGTTTCAGGGTTATTCATCAATCCAAGATGTGTACCATGTGTTCTTGGTGAGCTTTTATTGATTGCGCTATTCATCTGGTTCATAGATGACATGCGGTTAATATCTACTTCAGACGTTGGGGCAACCACAATGCTTTGGCTTTTGGCAAAGTCGGCTAAATGCTCTTTCAGTACAACAGCATCATCAGTACAAGCAGTCATGCTCAAGATCGCACGGTTTTGATATTTACCGAAGGTCGTTGTGCTAATTTCAGCGTACCAGACACGTAACGTCATGGTTTCAACATTGATGACTTCTTTTTGTGATTTCACGCTGTCGTCAAGGTAACGGCCAAAGTTCATTTGAGACAATTGATAGCTACCTTTAGCCTCAACCCATATTAGTTTTGATACAAAGTCAAAACGGCTCCATAGGTAATTACCGTGCTCAAAACAAAACTTCCCTAAGATCCACATCGATACACCAAAGAAACCATAAGTGAAGTCGCTAAAATCCAGATAGCTTCCGTTATATAGACCTTTGGCAAAAATAGTCATTAATACGACTGAAGCAATAAAACTTAACAATCCAAAACTATTGAGGATGGCTAACCAGCGATACTTTTCTTCTTTGAAGCATGAGCTCAATGTCATATCACGAAGGGTATTGATTGGCACTGGTTGAGTTTCTTCTAAGATCTCACCCTCAAAAGCACCGTTTTTACTGCGAGAGTTGATAACTGGCAACTGGCGTGAATAGATTCTGTTAGGAATAGCACTTTCCCAATTCTTTTGTAGATGGCGTTCAAGTTCATCAAACAATTGCATTGGTTGGCAATTCATACTCAAACTATCCTGAACGACTCCAGCACTGGCTTGTGGTGGCTGTTTTACCATTTGAGCAATCACGGCCAAGAAGAATATCGCAATCGCAATCAGCGCTGCAATTAACGTAAAAATTGCTTTATCCATGCTTGGCAACCAAATAGGTGCAACTGCATGTTGGGTAAGGATAGGAACCAATACAGGTCCAAGAATGGCGACTAAAACCAAACCAATGACTTTAGATAAACCAATTTCTTGTGCACCTGAGTTCGGATTAGCCATAGGACGCAATAAAACAATCAAAATAATGGCGTTGTAAACAATCCCAAGCCAAGCACCTGTATTGGGTGATGCACCCACATACGCGATTAGAGCACTCACTAAGGTAATCAGAAAAACAATCGCATTTTGAAATTGAGCTTCTGCAGCGTTACGGATGAATAATGGCGAAAAAATAAGATTAGGGAACAGTGAATATAGAATCCCGTTCACTGAGCCTTTTGGTTCTTCATAAATCAAAGCGCTTTGGCGTAGGATCTCTTTAATATCGGTTGCACCAGGATAAGCACCAGTTTCTTGAATGGATAACTCCTGTGCAAGTCCGGCTGGTTGATCACGACCAAAGTAGAACTTTAGGTTTGATAAGCCTGTGGTCAGCAGTAGAGCGCCATAACTGAACATTGCTAGACCAACTATAAGCGGTGGTAGTGCAACAAATACACCGTTACTGAATAGACCTTTTGCACTGAAAATTAAGCTTAGGCCAGCCAGCATAAAAACGATGGCACCGATCACTTTAAAAATGTTTTCTATTCGGTAGGGATTAGGGAATTCAAACCGCTTATCTTGCGAGTTATATTCATATGCCATTTTTAATACTCCTTAACGCATTTATCTAATTACGTTTTAACTGGTTAATTATAACTAAGTCGTGGGGTATAAAGTTTTTTTAGTTAAAATGAATCACTGTTTTAGTTAAGTTTTAATAAGGGAATTTAAAAAGTATTTTAAAGGCGCATTAAAAAAGGGGATAACGAATCCCCTTTAAAGATGAACCAAGCTTATGTGCTGTTATTTGTTTTGATCTGCTTGTTTTTGAGCATCTGCAGCTGCAGCGTTCAGCATAGAAGACATATCATTTTGCTCGTCCTCTTTTGGTGGATTTTGTTCTGCAGTTTTTTGATGTGCATCAAAATCGTGGCCCTCAACTTTTGAAGGTTTTTCATTATCGACATAAGCTTCACGCGCTGCTTGTAGGTCTGCAGATGGATCTACTTTGTCAATTTGTTCATCTGGTTGAATAGGTTTTGATTGAGATGTTGATTCTTCTTTTTTACTACAACCAACTAAAACCAAACCTACAGATAGAGATGGATCCGTAAATTTGAACAACTCCTATAAGTGATATTCTGCTCCTCAAATGATGTTATAAACATCAATATATGGAGTATTTTATGGCACGTA
>NZ_JAALGV010000077.1:521-74873 GCF_011174875.1 Acinetobacter sp. GFQ9D191M | reverse complement strand
AGTCTAATGATTCTATGAATACACCTAACTTTTTCAACTAACTACAAATGTGTTGCACTTGGGATTTGAATCTGCGTATTTATAAGATTATGAAATACGCATCATTTAATTTTTTTGTACAAGAAAAAATTAGTATTTAATAGATTTAAATATTTTATCTGCATCATGGCGCTGCCAAATATGGAATAGGCTGTTATGAGTACAATTCATAGCTTTTAATATTTCTTCTTGGGTTTGAATTGAGTTGTAACCATCTAATTTTTTATTAAGAACCTCAAAAAATAATTTATCAGTATTATTTAATTCATTCGGTATATCAATAATGTCTTTTATTGTTTGCACAGTCCAGATTGGTTGAGGGAGTAAATCTTCCCCATAAACCATAATAGATATCCTTACTATGTCTATATAAGGTATTTTTATTATTACATCATCTATATTTACGCCCACAATCTGATCATGCTCTAAGCTAAAATTTTTAATTTTAGTTTTATAATTACTCGTATCTAAATTTTTATTAGCTTCTTTTCTTACTAACCTTTTTAAAAACTTAAACATACAGGCTACCTACTGGAATTAAAATAAAGTCCATTCTGTAAAAGCTTCCAACTCTTCATCATAAGCTTCAACTAATTTATATACTCCATACCCTCCCGCTAGACCGCCAATTATTACACCTACTGTTGAACATATGGGAGACCCGGGGCCACAAATTCCTCCTGCAATAGCACCACCCACAGCGCCAGCTGCCACTCCTGAGCCTATGGTTGCGGCTTCTTTATAAAATTCCTTTTCTTTATTCTCAGCTGAAAAAATCTCATACCAAGCATAGGAAATTGAAATAACGACAATTACTCTGCCTAGTGGTTTCATATACTTTGCTGCTTTATCAAAAGTTCCATGGGATGCCCCTGATCCTTTAACTACACTATAAAAAACTTTATTTTTATCTGCTGTTGAAAGCGCCTGAAAATATGAATTTCTTGTACCTGTTGATGCTTTTACATAATGATCTAAGGTTTGTCTTGACTGATCTTTCAGTCTTTTCCATTTATCAGGATCTTTTAATTTCAATGCATAATATTCTAAGAATTGATCTAAGCTTTTAGCCGCTATTTTTTCTTTTTGTGATACTGCTAACGCGATTGGAGAATTCTTTTTCCTGGTCTGTTCTAAGATATCATTTCTTAATGTATGAGCCTCTTTCGAAGCATCTTTTACAGTCATTCTTCCATTTTCAACATCCTTTAAGTAATCATGACTCATTTTTTTAATTGCTTTCATATAAGCAATTCTTAAGGAGCAATCATGATCTAAAAAGTTATTACTAAAGTAAAGTGCTGTACCATGTAAGGCTTCAAGTGCTATTTCTAATTCATTTTTAACTTTAACAGGTACTTTATTTGATTCTGCTTGTTTTGTTGTACCTGTAGTTGATTTTAATTTATATATCGATTTATTAAATTCGCCATTTTCTAGTGCGGGAACACGCACTCTGGCAATTTTTGAATTATTTAAAATTAACTCTACAAAGATTAAATCTAATTTATTGCAACTATAGATTTTGGTACAACCATTCGGATCAATTTTTCCTCCATAACTTTTTTGAGTTGTTGTATTTAGTAAGGTATAGCTTAATCTGGATAAAAGATCTTTATTATCACAGGAGACTTTTAAACGAACCGTATAAGTCATTCTTCTAACTCCGATATCTCTGCATCGTATTTATGCACCATAACAGTATATTTTTCTTCCTTATTTTCTGAAGTAATTCTAATAATTCCATCTTTGGGGACCTCTCCTGTTCGTACATTCCCCTTTGAATCAATAAGACTAAAATTTGGAGAACTTTCTAATAATTTATTGTTTATTTTATGTCGCACATCGAACTCTAAAATATAGGAACTATTATGTGAGGCAGGAAGATAGGGAATATCATGCATTACCTTTTCTCCTGATAAAAATTGATGCTGCCCTGCCTTCATCTCAAACTGACCACCCGTCATCGGCAAAATTCCGGCACTACTGATCTCAACTTGAGAACCGCCCGCAGTTAAAACAATTGCCTTCGCTGCTGTAATTTCGATCTGATCTTCAGTGGAGATAGTTTTGATACCTTTGCGTGCAATAATATCCATCCCATCATTTTGCGCCTGTAGTTCAACTTTGCCTTTTGCGGCATAAGCTCTTAAGCCTTGTTGGGCTGCAAACAGACTGACTTTAGAAGAGGCATGCCCAATAATATTTTTCTGCGAACTTAGGTTAATACTGTCCGCTGACTGGTGGCTAATTTGACCCTCCGCAGACAAATGAATATCCTGCTGGGTACTCAGCGCAATGGATTTTGGTGCTGTCAGAATCATAATTGCCTGTTTAAAGGCAGCTGCCTTGTCTTGATCTTGCTGTTCAATTTTCTCAATAAAGCTTTTTAAATTTTCAAAGATTTCAAGCGGATCAGTTTGCTGGTTTTTAGCAACATCACTTAGCGCCTGGCTCATCTGCAAGCCTGATTCAAGCTGGCTTTTCGCTGGTTCAGCATCCATATGTGAACCGTCTGCGGCTTGCTGTTTATGAGCCGAAATCAATAACCCTTTACCTGCACGGACTGCACCCCATTGGTCAGTTCTAAGTTCAAAGCCTTCACCCCGTCCTTCATTTTCAGCCTGTTCTTTTGAATAACTTAAGTTACCCAGATTGAGCTGACTGGCAGCTTGACTACTATGTAACTGTATACTGATCTGGCCAGTCGTATCATCAAAACGTAACTGGTTAAAGCCTTGCCCCTGTACTTCTTGCGAGCGAATACCACTGAGTTTTTTGGTATCTGGTAGTTGTCCTTTTTGATCAAACTTCGTCGGAGAACGTTGGCCTTCATGAATCCGACCTACCACAAAAGGCCGATCAATATTGCCATCAAAAAAGTCGACGACCACAATTTCACCAATGCGTGGCAAGAAACGGACCCCATAACCTATACCTGCCCACGGGGTCAGAACATCTACCCAGGCTGAATCTGTATCACTGTCATTGCTGCCTGCGCCACCATCGTGAGCATGGTCATCCGGACGAGTGAACAGAAAACGGATTTTGATCCGCCCCCATTCATCCACATAAATTTCTTCATCTTCTGGCCCGACTACCTTGGCGCATTGCGGATAGGCCTGTGGCCGCTGCAATAAAGGTTGATACTCAGGAACCAAGTGAATATGGCGACGTTGCAAGACTAGCTGGTTGGCCTGACGCTCACCTGCGTCCTTGGATTCTGTCATCTGCCAACAGCTTTGCTGAATTAAAGCATGAACCTGCTCATTTAAGTCTTTAGGCAAATTATTTTGGTTATAAAATTTCCTAGAGATGATTAAAAATTCTTTATCTACTGCTGGATGCTGGTCAATTTCAGGATGCTGATCCAGCCGAAACCAGTAACCCACTTGGGCATCACGTACTGTGGATGTTGCTAAAAATTGTTTGGCCTGTGCATCATAGAAATGCTGCAAATTTTGGTTTATTTTCTCGATTTGTGCATCCGAGGCTAGAGTTGCCTGATCTGCATGCCTGAGATCAGTGATCCATGCCGGACTGATGTTCCAGCCTTGTTCCAATGCCAGGCTGGCATTATCCTGAACCTGACTCTGCTGGTGCTTGCTTTGTACTGAACCTATGCCTTCTTCCTGATTCAAGCGACCGGCATGCCAGCGCTGGATATGTACAGCGGTCGGCTGCAACTGTCGTTCTGCAATAAAACTGGTCATGCTATCTTCTTGTTCAGTCGCACTGGAACGATGGAAACGGATCGCTCTGTGGCTTAAAGCTTGGTAGTAGCTATTGTCATCAATTAATCTAAGCTTTTGCGCTGCAATCGCTGCAGATGAATGCACAACTATAAGCTCAGACTCATCAATCAGCCAGTTAATCCCCTCACTACGCCATAAACGGGTTAAAAAGTCATAGTCGCTTTCATTCAACTGCATAGTAAAAGGACGCACATCATAAGTTTGCTGCAAACCGGATAAATCCAGCTTAAGTGCAGCCGCAAATAATGGACTCTTACCCTGCCATTCTTTGAATAAGATTTCAGTAATCTCCCGGACACTCTTGTCCATGAACACACGACTATTACGGCGTTTATGCCATAGCGACGTTGCATCTTCCAGAGTGAGTTTATAAAGCACTAATGCACCATCACTCTGTCCCTGAGTTGCTGCAGTAATAATTCCGGAACTGCGAAATAACTGTCCTTGATCCGTGACCTGATCTATCGCTACTTGAATTCCAATAAATTCTTTAAGGGGAATCAAGGCATTAGTCGACACACAAATCAGCTCAATTTTTAGTCCCTGATTCAGGACATGTTGGCCATCAATACGTTGCAGAAAAACTTCAGAATTAAGTTTTTGATGGGAAAACTGAACAAGCAAAGCACGCTTCTGTGCGCTAAGACCCAATTGCTCTAATACTTGAGCGATATGATTTTTTATCATTTTTAATTGTTATAAATATTTTTGCGGCATTATAGTGAATTATTTATATCCAGCCTAGATTCATTGGTCTGGCCATGGTTCCGATTCATCACTGTAATTCTGGAAGAGGCTTGAATATCAAAATTTTTATTTTCTGAAAGTCAGGAACTTCAAGCAGATCAAGTATTCAAAAAAAATAGCTTTCTTTTCATTTTAATCTTTCAACAATATGGGCAAATGAATCACTCATCTACCCAAAAAATCTCTTAACCGCCTTTTTTCACCAGATAATGGAACTCTTTATTGCCATTTTCATCCAGACGCTCCTCTTGGAGTAGCAGTTCATGGCCGAGGTGCATGCAAAATTTTGGAATATCCCAAGAGGTCGAATTATCCGTAGCAAAAACTTCAACTACATCACCAGCTTTAGACTTACGGATGGCTTGATGCAACATCATGACTGGCTCAGGGCAGCGTAATCCACGGGTATTCAATTGCAGGCTTGGCGTAATTTCGGCTTCAGACATCGACAGACTCAGGAATTCAAGATCAGCCTTATTTTAGCATAAAGCGGCTATCGCATTGCAGCCCGCGCTTTGAACCAATTCACAAAACCATACTGACCCGCGCGATCAAGTCTGCGCAGCATAATTACAATAGACAAGCGTATTTTCTGCGGTATGATAAAATCACGTTTTTTTAGATATTAAGAGTCTTTAGGAAAGATCATGCACGAGGAATCAGGCCCGTCGTGGGGTATGCGCGGCTTACGTAAATGGCTGGGAACTGCACCCGAAACTCGCGACGAACTGCTAAAATTAGTACAAGATTCACGTCGATTTTTAGAACCCGATACTGTTGCAATGCTGGAAGGCGTATTGGATCTGCCAGCCACCAAAATTCGTGAAGTCATGACGCCAAGAACGTCCATGATTAGCTTGCAGGAAGATGACCAACTTCTCGAAATTCTGCATGTTTTAGTTGAATCTGCGCATTCGCGATTCCCTGTGTTCTCATCGGATCAACCGGATAATGTAGTTGGTATTTTACTGGCCAAAGATCTGCTTCCTTTCCTGACCGAGCCTTCTTCCAAAGTCGATATTCGTGCCTTGATGCGTCAGCCGCTGTTTGTGCCGGAAAGTGCACGTTCGGATCAGGTTTTACGTATGCTGAAAAATACCCAGACTCATATTGCGGTAGTGATTGATGAGTACGGTACAACTTCAGGCCTGGTGACATTAGAAGATATTCTCGAAGAAATTGTGGGTGAAATTGAAGACGAACATGATATTGCGGATGAAGAAGCACAATATATTGTTCCGGATCAAGACCCGAAGACAGCCAATACCTGGGTAGTACAAGCGCTGACGCCAATCGAGCATTTTAACAATATGCTAGATGCCAATTTCTCCGATGATGAAGTTGAAACCATGGGCGGTTTGTTATTACAAGAAATTGGTCTGGTAAATGATTTGGAAGGTCAGACGATTGAACTGGAAAACTGGCAATTTACCATTCTTGAGGCAGATTCACGTTCTATTCGTTTAATTCGAGCTGTGCGCCAATGAGAGCATATTTCGATAAGCTATTAAATCCAGCCCAGCAGCAAAAGCAGCTAGCCTTAATTTATCCTGTATTGATTGCCTTATTTGCAGGAGCCATTTTTAGCTTGGCACTGGCACCTTATCATTACTGGTGGCTGGCAATTCTGTCTCCTGCTTTATTGTATGCTTGCGTCCGTGGTCGTAGTGCGAAACAGGCCTTTGGCATTGGCTGGGCTTATGGAATTGGATTATGGTTTGTGGGTGCATTCTGGCTCTATACCTCTATTCATGTGTATGGCGATACCAGTGCTTTCCTGAGCGTAATCATGATCCTGATCATGGCGATTGTCATGGGACTGTTTACTGCGCTTCAAACTTTCATTTATCGTCGCTTTTTCCCGGAAACACCCCTTACCTTCGCCCCACTTTGGGTGATCTTTGAATGGGCCAAAACCTGGGTATTTACCGGTTTCCCATGGCTCTTTGCAGGTTATGCTTTTACTGAGCTTTATCTGGATGCCTATGCGCCTTTATTTGGTGTATTTGGGGTGTCCTTTGTAGTGATTGTTCTGGCCTGTGCGCTGGTTGAAATCTTAAGTAAACGGGTCTTCTGGATCGTGCCTTCTGCACTCTTGTTATTGGGTGCCTGGGGTGCTGCACAACTGACTTTCGTGCAAGAAAAAAATGAAAAGCCGCTCACCGTTTCTCTGATCCAGGGCAATATTCCTCAGGACCTGAAATGGTTAACTGAATATCAGGTAAAAACTCTGCTGATCTATGCCAATCTGAGCAAGACTGAATGGGGACGTGACCTAATTGTCTGGCCAGAATCTTCGATTCCGATGTTCCAGACCGACATCGAACCTTTCTTGGATGCCATGAAAGTTCAGGCAGAAAAATCTGGAACAGCTTGGGTCACAGGTATTCCGTTCTGGGATCTGGCTGAGTCACAGGAAGCAGGCACGCCAAAATATTACAATAGCATCATGGCGACCGGTAATGAGTCGAGTGGTTTGTATAAGAAGCAGCGTCTGGTGCCTTTTGGGGAATATATTCCACTTTCTGGCGCACTCAGCTGGGTACTGCCAGCTCTGCAAAACGACCCTTCGGTAAGTGGTTTCTCGCGTGGTGCGGATATCCAGAAACCATTAAATGTGAAAAACCATCCTCTAGGTGCGGCAATTTGCTATGAAGTGGCTTATCCAAACCTGACTCGTCGTAATGCCAGCCAAAGCGATTTTCTGGTGACCGTATCTAATGATGCCTGGTTTACTGGCACTGCCGGTCCACAGCAACATTTACAGATGGTACAAATGCGGGCCAAGGAAAATGGTCGCTGGTTTATTCGTGCTACCAATACTGGGGTAACTGCGTTCATCGACCACAATGGCCATATTGTGAAACGTGCACCTATGGATAAAGAAGCTATACTCCGCGGTGAGCTACCCGCCATGCAGGGTGAAACGCTCTACATGAAACTCAGCGACTGGCCAGTGCTGATTTTCTCCGTATTGTTATTATTACTGGGTTGGCGCTTCCGCCCACGTAAAGTGGATATCAGCTTTAAGTCTAGAAGATAGTTCTCTCAAAAGCCCCCTTTGCAAAAGGTGAGTCCTATATGGCGCAAGAAGGGGGATTAATTTTCTAAACCCCTCCCGACCTCCCTTTTAAAAAGAGAGGGGCGATAAAAAACCGAGGTTCATGCCTCGTTTTTTATCTATATATTTATTAAGAATGTTATTAAAACTGGATCACCAGATAAGACAACATGCTCGCCAGTGACAACATTGGAATATAACGATAGATCTGTACAATACCGTTTTCAAATGCAGAAGCCTGTTCTTGTTTAAACTGCACGACAGATGCTTTTAATGCTGACCAGAAGCATAGTACGAATAAGGTACTCATCATGCTAATGGCAAAGAAACCCACCATAATCTGGCTGCTGCCTTCAGTGGTCTGCCATAAATGCAAAATTCCCTGGCTGGCTGGAAGAATGCTTAAAACCAAAAGAACAGATTTCAGCATCGACCAATGAAACTGGTTTATTTCATCCGACAATATTAATGCTTTCATACCATTCTCCTTTGGCTAAAAAAGGGCCATTAAGAATATTATGAGCTATTTTTTGTAAATAGAAAGTCTATATTTATTCACATTTTACGATAATTGTAATAGATAAATATGGGAATAATTCTTATTATAACTATCAAATCATCAATATTATAGTAATAGCATTAAATTCAGTTATTTATATTATATTTTATGATTGAGAGTTATTATCACTTCACCCAATATTGAAACAATCAATCAAGTGAAGTGATATATTCAATAACCTACTAATTTATAATAATTATCAGTTAAGGTTGGTAATAAATATCAGCATCAGTTCCTTCCCCACCTGCCTGTCCATCGGCACCAAAAGAGTACAAATCAAAAGCACGACCATTGGTTCCTGGAATCACGTATTGCAGGTCATTATCCCAGCTGTCTTTTGGGTAACCTCCTTTCACATAGCCACCTGGGAGCCAGTTCTTCGCTGTTGCTGGCTGATTTACCAGTGCATCCAAACCACCTTCTTGCATGCTTGGATATTTGCCATTGTCCAGCTTATATTGATCCAGTGAACCCGCAATACTCTGCAATTTGATGACTGTGGTATCCACTTTAGCCTTTTCACCGCGTCCCATTACATTTGGAACAATTAGGGCCGCAAGCACACCGAGAATAACAATAACCACCATTACTTCAATCAGGGTAAAACCTGAGGCACGATGTGCACGTAACTGGCTCACACGTACGGTAGGTTCAACAGCTGTAGTTGAAGGGTCTATGGCTTGATTTGGATTCCTTTTCATTCAATATCTCTCATTCATCTTTAGAAAGTTTCAGGCACTTTCAATTCTTTGTAGACGTTACACATGTTATTTAAATCATATTATTCATATTGACGATTGGCAGCATCACCGCGATCACAATTACCAGCACAATACTGGCCATGAGTACCAGCATCAGCGGTTCCAGAAGCGCGAGTAATGTTGATATCAGCGTGGTCACTTCCCGATCCTGCATGGTCGATGCCCGTTCCAGCATACGATCCAGCTCCCCCGAGGCTTCACCACTTTTGATCATTTGTACCATCATCGGGGGGAAATAACCACTACGTTCCAGCTGGGTAGCCAGGTTCCCGCCTTCAGTCACTTTTTCAGCAGCCAGATTAACCGAATCCCGGATCACCCAGTTATTACTTACCGCCGCTCCAATGCGTAAGGCATCTACCAAAGGTACACCGGACTGGGTCAGAATCGATAGAGTACTGGCAAAACGGGCAGCATTAATACCGCGTGATAATTTTCCGAATAAAGGTAGTTTCAGAGTCAGGCGATCAAAAGCATAATGCCCAGCCGTTGTTCTTAAAAACCGTACCAGAAGAAAAATACCTACCGCACTCCCTATCAACAAAAATGGCCACGCGATCCGGATAAAATCGCTGGCTTTCATTAAAGTCACTGTAATCCAAGGCAAGGCATCTTTACTTTGATCAAAGGTCTTGACGATATCCGGTACTACATAGGTCATCAGACCCATCACAATTGCAAAAGACATCAAGAGCAAAATAATCGGATAGATCATCGCCCCTTGAATCTTTTTCTGCATAGCAAAACGGTTTTCGGTATAGTCAGCTAACTGATCCAGAATCAGGTCCAAGTGACCAGAACGTTCACCAGCCGCAATGGTGGCAATATACAGCTCTGGAAAACGTCCAGACTGTTGTAGCGCCTGAGCCAAGCTATGTCCTTCCAGCACTTTAGAACGTACTGACATCAGCAGATTTTGCACATGAACTTTTTCGCTCTGCTTGCCGACGGCGCGAATAGCTTCTTCCAGCGGAATTGCGGCAGCGACCAGTACCGAGAGTTGTCGGGTCATAAGAGCCAAATCATAAGCAGTAATGCTTTTTTCAAACCATTTGCGACGGTAGTGCTGGTCTTTTTTCTCAACCGGATCTACAGAGACCGGAATCAGCGCCTGATCCCGAAGCTGTTGCCGGATTTGTCGTGCTGAATCCCCCTCAAGCACGCCTTTTTGCTGCTTCCCTGAAGCGTCAAGCGCAGTAAACTGATATGCAGGCATTGTAATGCTCTAATTTTCCAAAATTTTGCTTAACGCTGTTGCGTCAGACCATCAAAATCATTCATATTCTTCAATATAAATTATCTGCTCACTCTAACATAACTGAACTTTGAGCACGACGAAATTTCATCAGGACCCACTCTGTTACTATGCCAAATTCTGTTCCCGTTACTGCCCCTGTTTATCGTGTTCGTGTTGCAGTGCCGGTGCATCTGTTTGACTGTTTTGACTATAGCTTGAGTCAGGAACAATATCAGCAGGCAGAAGTGGGTGCCCGAGTCGCGGTTTCTTTTGGCCGGCAAAATCTGGTCGGCGTGATTACTGAAAAATTACCGCTAGATGCTCCGATTGATCCCAGTTTCAAACTGAAAGCAATTACCGAGCTTTTAGATGACCGTGCCATTATCAATTCCCAGGTTTTAAGTGTATTGACCTGGTCAGCACAGTATTACCAGTTTCCTATCGGGGAAGTGATCCAGACTGCCTTGCCGACCTTATTGCGTCAGGGCAAACCTTATAACCTGCTGGCCCGAAACTGGAAATTGCTGGATCATGAGGCTGAAGCCAAGGTTCGCCGTTCCGAGAGGCAACAGGAAGCCTATCGGATTCTAAAACTACATCCGGTGGGAACAACTGAGAATCTCTTAAATCTGGCCGGAATAGAAACAGCGACTTTAAAAGCGCTCGAAAAAAAAGGAATTTGCGAATGTGTCCTGGAAGCACAGGATTTTAGCCCGCAACCTGTACAACTGGCCCAGATGCCATTAACGGCCAATCCGGAACAAAAGCATGCGATTCAGCAAGTGCTGAAATACCGCAAGCAATATCAGGCCTTTTTACTCGATGGCCTGACTGGCAGCGGCAAAACTGAAGTCTATCTTCAGATCATGGAACAGGTACTTAAACAGGGCAAGCAGGTACTGGTACTGGTGCCTGAAATCGGACTGACGCCACAAACGATTAGCCGCTTTCAGTCTCGTTTCCATTGTCATATTGCCCTGCTTCACTCTGGCCTGAATGACAGTAAACGCTTACAAGCCTGGCAAGCCGCTGAAACCGGTAAAGCGTCCATTGTGCTTGGCACCCGTTCTGCGATCTATACACCGATGCCGAATCTGGGTTTGATCATTCTGGATGAAGAGCATGACCTGTCTTTTAAACAACAGGAAGGTTTTCGCTATCATGCCCGTGATGTGGCATTGTACCGGGGACATTTACAGCAATGTCCAGTCCTCTTGGGTTCGGCCACCCCCAGCATTGACAGCTATGCGCTGGTGCAGCAAGGCAAAATGCAGGTGCTGGAACTGAATCAACGCGCGGGTACAGCACTAATGCCAAAAATCCATATTCTGGATTTAAAAGTGGCACCAAAGCAGCATGGCATCAGCCTGCATCTGATTGAAGAAATCAAAAAGCGCCTGGCTAAAAAAGAACAGGTACTCATTTTCCTAAATCGTCGTGGTTATGCGCCCGTACTGATTTGTGGCAGTTGTGGTTGGCAGGCGCAGTGTCCGAATTGTGATGCCAATTTCACTGTGCACCGGCAACCTTATCAGCATCTGCATTGTCATCATTGTGGCACCATTCATCGTATGCCTGAACAGTGTCCGCAATGTCAGCATCAGGAGCTGGCTACTTTAGGGATGGGGACTGGAAAAGTTGAAGAACATCTGAATGAGCTTTTTCCAGATTCTGAAGTGATCCGGGTCGATCGCGACTCAACCAGCCGGGTTGGCAGCTGGCAGAAAATCTATGACAAGATTCAAAAAAGCGAGCCTGCAATTCTGCTCGGCACGCAGATGCTCGCCAAAGGCCATCATTTTCCTTATGTCACGCTGGTTGCAATTTTGGATATCGATTCTGGTCTTCTTAGCGTTGATTTCCGGGCCACAGAACGTACAGCACAATTGATCGTACAGGTCGCAGGTCGTGCAGGACGTGGGGAACATAAAGGGGATGTATATTTACAGACCCTAAGACCTGATCATGCGCTGCTGAATACCTTAGTCACTGAAAATTACCGCGCTTTTGCCAAGCAGACTTTGACCGAACGGCAAATCGCCCAGATGCCTCCTTTTCGTTATGCCGTGCTGATTCGCTGTGAATCCAAAGATCAGGCACAAAATACCGAATTCTTACAGAAACATGCTGCCCTGCTCAGGCAATATCCCGATCTGGTGCTGGACATCTGGGGTCCCATTCCTGCCCCGATGGAACGCAAAGCCGGACGCTATCAATCCCATATGGTGCTATTGTCCGCAGACCGTGCCCGTTTGCATTATTATGTCCGTAGCTGGTGGCAAAACCTGTTACAGGATAAGCCATCCAATATGAAGCTGACACTGGATATCGATCCACAAGAACTCAGCTAAAATATTGAGACCATCTTCATTTGATAAAGGCTCAACTTTAAGACTGGATGAAAATAAAATTTAAGGCGGAAAAATGTCGATACTGTTACAAATAGCGCTGGTTCTGGCGATTGCACTGTTCATGGTGCCACTGAGCCATAAACTCAGACTGCCAACAGTGCTGGGCTATTTACTGACAGGTTTAATCATTGGGTCGAGTGCCTTAGCGCTGATCTCTGCTCCTGAGGTGATGCAGACTTTTATTCAAATCAGCCTGTTGGCCCTAATGTTCTGGATTGGTGTGCAACTCAGACCACAACGAATTCTTCAGCTTGGGCAACCCCTGTGGTTTATGGCCATTTTACAGGTACTGAGCACGGCCCTGATTTTGAGCCTGCTGGCCTGGTTCTTTCTCGATCAGCATCTGGTTTCCAGCATTGTCATCGGACTGGCCGGCAGCCTCTCTGCCATGACGTTGGTGACCCAGTTTTTAAATAATCAGCAACAACTGGCGACCAGTTATGGTCAATCCGCTTATGCCAACACCCTGATTCATGCACTGATTGCAATTCCTATCATTGCAGCGATTCCGCTTTTTGCTGGGGTCAGTTCAACAGAACATGGCATAGCTTATTTTGCTGCCATGATGGCTACCTTTACTGGCTTATTTCTATGTAACCGCTATTTCATGCAGCCGCTCTATCGCTGGATTGCCAAAAGTGGTCGTCATGAATTGCATAGCATTGTTACCATTGTCATTTTCTTGGGCTTACTAGTCCTGATGGATACGCTGGGACTGAATCTGTACCTGGCAGCATTATTTTCCGGTATGTTACTGGCAGATTCTGATTTCCGGATTTCGATTGAAAAGAGTCTGCAGCCTTTTAGCGGTTTATTGATTGGGTTGGCTTTTATCAGTCTGGGCATGTCATTGCAGTTTGCCGATGTGCTGACGCAACCCGTATTGATTATTGCCGGAACACTTTCGCTGATCCTGATTAAATTTGCGATTACCTTAGGATTGGCACGTTATTATCAGCATAGTTGGCGCAACAGTACGCTACTGGCCGCCAGTGTGGCACAAAGTGGTGAGTTCGCTTTTCTGGCACTCATCATTGCGCTTTCGCAGCAGATCGTTACTCCAACCCTGCTCTCCCCATTGATGTGGATGGCAAGTTTATCCATGCTACTCACACCAGCATTTTACTGGTTATTGCATAACCAGATTCTGCCACGACTGGATCGGCAAAATCATTTGGCAGCGACCTTTGACATTGAAAGCCTTCCACCAAATACCGCACCAATTTTATTAATCGGTTTTGGCCGTTTTGGCCAGATCATTGCCCGTATTTTGCTGCAACAGCAGCAAAAATTCAGTGTAATGGACAGCAATATCGAAGCAACTGAATTGCTGACCTCTTACGGTATTACCTTCTATCAGGCCAATGCGACTGAGCCAGAGGCTTTAGCTCAGGCAAATCTGGATACGGTTCAGCATGTGATTGTCGCCATTGATGATATTGAAGATTCACTGCTGACCGTCCGACATCTGCGCTTAAATTATCCTGACATGTCTTTATGGGTACGGGCACGTAACCGGCATCATGTCCATCTACTTCAGGAGCTGGGCGTGGAACGAATCTGGCGAGAAACCTATGCTTCTGCACTAGAACTAAGTCAGTGTCTGCTAGTTCAGCTGAGCGGACTGTCTGAAGAACAGGCGCAACAAAAGATCCATGAGTTTCATACTCATGATCAGAAACTGCTCAATCGTCAATTTCATCCGGATACGGAGAGTCCGTTTAATTTCGCAGGCTCAAGGAATACACTGGCAGAACTGGAGTATCTTTTTGCTCAGGATCAGCTAAAAAAAATACCAGAACAGGATACGGACACGCAACAGGACAACAACGCTTCAGGAATTGATGCCATAAGAGATGATCTGGCATAACTTGTGTTTTACAATAATGCCACCATTAAAGCAGGGTTATGGAGAATTTTATGTCTGATTTACGCCAACGCTTTTTTATTGAAGATAGCCCTGTTCGTGGTGAAGTGGTGCATCTTGAAGAAGCTTTACAAACAATTTTGGCCCAGCGTGACTATGCGCCTGCAGTAAAAATCCTGTTAGGTGAAATGCTGAGCGCCACTGCACTATTGGCCAGCACCCTGAAAATTAAAGGGCGTATCAGCCTGCAAATTCAGGCTTCAGGCACATTTAAATGGGCAATGGCTGAATGTAACCATCGCGGTGAAGTACGTGCACTGGCGGATTACGAAGAAGATCCACATTTTCAGGCCGCAGAAGATAGCAGCACAGTTTTAAAATCACTGACTAATCCAGTGCTGTTTATCAATATCGAGCCTGAATTTGGTGAGCGTTATCAGGGTATTGTTCCGCTTGATCAGGAAAATCTGGCTGGCTGTCTAATGCAATATTATGACCTGTCTGCCCAGATTCCGACACGTATCGTGCTGGCCAGTGACAACAACCGTGCAGGTGGTTTGCTGATTCAATTGCTACCGCGTAACAGTGAAGAAGAACAACGCCGTGTCGATGAAGACTTATGGCCACGTCTGACCATGCTGACTGAAACATTAAAAACAGAAGAACTGGTCACTCTGGAGGCCAATGAAATTCTCTATCGTTTATATAACGAAGAAGAAGTGCGCTTACCAGAAGTAGAACATTTGCAGTTTGGCTGTACCTGTTCTAAAGAACGTTGTGCGATTGCCTTACAGCAGATTGGTGTAGAATCGGTTCGTGAAACTTTAGAATTCCAGAATCCAATTGAGATGGACTGTCAGTTCTGTAATAGCCGTTATATTTTTACGGCTGAAGAAGCTTTGAGCCTGTTTGGTGAACACCTCAGTTAATAACAGCCCCTGCTCGACTCAAAAAAAGCACTCAATATTGAGTGCTTTTTTCATTTTATATTTTCATAAAATATTGACCAAAATTCCTCATAAAAAAAAGACAAATGTACTTAATTTCAAGCTTGCCTCATGATTAAAATTTGCACACCGATAGAATCAGAAGATCAACGGTATTTTCAAAGTAAAAAAATCAAAAAAAATAAGTGGAAGATTTTAAATGAAATTTCGATATTTAATGGGTGTGATGTTATGTGCTGCGCAGAGCTTCAGCTATGCAGCCGAAATCACGGGGACATGGAAAGCCATTGATGACAAAACGGGCTATGCACGTGCTGATGTTGAAATCAGTAAACTCAATGATGGTACTTATCAGGGTAAAGTTATTCGTATCCATGCCATTCCAAATCGTCCTGCACATACCCATTGCTCTAAATGTAAGGGGGCACTGAAAGACGTACCTATTCTGGGTCTCTCTGTCTTATCAGGTCTAAAACCAAATCCAGAAAAGAAAAATGAATTCGTTAATGGTTCAATTCTCGATCCACTAACCGGCAATGTCTATAAAAGCAAGGCAACTCTGAATTCCCGAGGCAATGTGCTGACGCTTCGTGGCTATGTAGGTACACCCATGCTCGGACGAACAGTATCCTGGGTGAAAGTCGAATAAATCTCATTTTTTATAAATTCTCATCTGCAAGCTGTCTGGCCAGATCAAAGGCTTGGACAGCTTAAAATCATTATCTTTATCCCATTCCTTATCACGTAAATACTTACTCATTCTCATCATGCTGAATGAACGTAATTTTTAACTCATATTCATTTTTCTTAATTTAATGTGATTATTGACTGGTATTTAGTGTATTTTTCACGCTATATTAATCCCATAATTTTTTTATGCCTTTAAGAAGTTAAATATATTTTCAATAGCATGGGGTAATGTGGCAATGAGATTCAAACTGCTTTGTTCTATCATTCTTACAGCAGCAAGTACCATCAGTCTATCCGCGTTCGCCAACAGTGACCCATTACTTGGCCACTGGAAAACCATTGATGACCGTACTGGTTATTCCCTGGCAGATGTGGTGATTAGTAAAGATGCTCAGGATCGCTATATTGCCAAAATTGTGCATGTTCGTGAGATTCCTGGGGCAGCTCGACAGCAAACTTGCACTCTATGTAAAGGAGCATTGAAGGATCAGCCGCTCATTGGACTCACAATGCTTAAGGGACTGAGCAGTCATCCCGACCATAGCAATGAATTTATTAACGGCACTCTGCTCGACCCGGTTTCTGGACAGCTTTATCAGGCCCGTGCCCGCCTGAAAAATAATGGCAGGCATCTTGCCATTCATAGTCGTGCTGAAGGTGCACCGGTCGGACGCAATATGACCTGGATTAAAAACTAGTTTCGAATTCAGATTATTAAGAAAAGCTCCTTAGGAGCTTTTTTATTTTAGGTCATGTGATAATTCACATGTATTCATTAATTTTATGCCAATCTCATCACAATTTATACTATTGATTTTGTTACATTTTATAAATAAATTAGAGTAATAAGTCTAATACGAATAATCATTGATCAACAGGCATGTTATGAAGAAAATTTTAAGTCGCTTAATGATGGGGATCACATTGGCAACAGTAGCAGGTTTAAGCCTTGCTTCTGAAGATCCACTACTGGGAAAATGGAAGACTATCGATGATCAATCCGGTTATTCTCGTGCTGATGTCGAAATCCGCAAAAAACCAGATGGTAGCTATGAGGGAATTATCGTAGAAACCCGCAGCCTGCCAGGTGCAGAAAAACTGGGAATCTGTAGCAAATGTCCAGGACAGCTTAAGAATAAACCATTTATTGGCTTGCCATTTATCTGGGATTTTAAGGCAGACCCAAAAAAACCTCGCGAATTCCATGATGGCAAGGTACTTGATCCAATCAGCGGTAAAGTTTACAAAGGTAAAGCGCGTTTAAGCGCCAATGGGAAACGCCTAACCCTGCGTGGTTATGTAGGCGTTTCGGTTATCGGACGCAGTGTTACCTGGATAAAATACTAATTTTTGTCAGTTTTCCATGCCCCTGTTTCAGGGGCTTTTTTAATGGTTATGATTTGAAACAATTAAGTACAAATAAAAACTGTTTCCTTTAACCCAAACTCATAATAATGAATTGAAGACGGTTATTTTTTATTCACACAATGATCTATCTTCAGCTGCAATTCAATCTGCTAAGGACTCTGAAACGGAGTATTCATGCGACATGTATTCCTCAATTCATAGGTATGGGTAAATGTGTGTTGCAAACAGCGGATGGTTTGCAAATGACAGATAAAACTATAAAAACAGATGCCCGCCTAGATCTTTGTTTCCCTGATCAGACTGAGCTGTTCAGGTTCAAGCAGGATTTCCATAGGATAGGAGTTCCTCTTCTAGGCAGGATGCTGGTTCAACTAGCATCCCATACCGTTAGGGCACAGCGCAGCGGCCATAAAATATTATGGCATTCCCCTACTTCAGGACGACCTTCCTTTCTGAATGTCTCAAGCCTGGCTGTTTAAGGAGTAGAGCTATGACTACAATTCAATATAGAGAAAACTTTTCCAACGGTTATATCCCCTCTGAAATCATGGATGATCGTACCTTTGATTTGTTCCACTTTTCTGAAGCATGTGGCCAAAGTCCGGAATGGGTGATGCAACTCATTGAACATGGAATTTTACCGAACCGTTCTAAAACGCATCCTGGTACCTTCCTCGGGGAAGATATCACCCGTGCACAACGCGCTTACCGTTTGCAGCGTGATTTTGATGCTTCCTTTAGTGCCGTTGCCATGATGCTGGATCTCATTGATGAAGTGCAGGAATTACGTCGTGAGGTGAAACATCTGCATTTCAAGTAATGCCTTTTAATGTCCGGTCTGCTTGAGTTAGATCAATGCGGACTAGGGCATATTTTGCTTTTTTCTTTTATTTTTTGAGTGATAAATATCCCTATGAAAACCAAAGACTGCAATAAAAAGATCAAATATATGTTCCCAGAATACCGTGATTTAATTGTGCAATTACGTGAGGAAAATCCGTACTTTGCCCGACTGTTTGAGGAACATAGTGAATTGGACAAACAGATTAGTCAGCTTGAACTCGATCCAGTCAATCATATCAATGATGATATCGATGCGATTAAACGCAAAAAACTAAAACTGAAAGACGAGATTTATCGCATGCTGAAAAACTCTGAAGCCGATCCGCTTACCTAAATGAGAACAGCTTTCTCAACCAAGAATGTTTCAATATAAGGTTTAATCATCCGTTTTATCTACAATGTGATTATTAAATGATTTCGGTTCTTAAATAAAGAATCTGTCCAAATAAAAAAGCCCGCATGATGCAGGCTTTTTCAGACTTAAAAAGTCATCGAATTATGCTTGTTCGATGTCTTTCATGGTCAATTTAATACGACCACGGTTGTCAACGTCAGCAACTTGTACTTTCACTTCCTGACCTTCTTTCAATACGTCAGCCACGTTGGCAATACGTTCGTTAGAGATTTGAGAAATATGAAGCAGACCGTCAGTACCTGGCAGGATGTTCACGAATGCACCGAATTCAACGATACGAATCACTTTACCTGTGTAGATTGTGCCTGGCTCAACTTCAGCAGTCAGTGCCTGGATTTTTGCAATCGCAGCCTGTGCAGCAGCTTTAGTTTCACCAAATACGCGTACTGTACCGTTATCCTCGATGTCAATCGCAGCTTTAGTTTCTTCAGTGATTTGACGAATCGTTGCACCACCTTTACCAATCACGTCACGGATCTTGTCAGGGTTGATGTTGATCACTTGGAAAGTCGGCGCGTGCATAGAAATTTCTGGACGAGCACGTGAAATTACTTGGTTCATCGCGTTCAGGATGTGCATACGACCTGCATAAGCCTGGTTCAATGCAACTTCCATGATCTCTTCAGTAATACCTTCGATCTTGATGTCCATTTGCAGCGCAGTAATACCGTTGGCAGAACCCGCTACTTTAAAGTCCATATCACCAAGATGGTCTTCGTCACCCAAGATGTCAGAAAGAACTGCGAAACGTTCGCCTTCTTTCACCAGACCCATTGCGATACCCGCAACTGGTGCTTTAAGTGGAACACCGGCATCCATCAATGATAGAGAAGCACCACATACAGACGCCATTGAAGATGAACCATTAGATTCAGTAATGTCAGATACGATACGGATCACGTACGGGAAGCGGTCAGCTGCTGGAAGCACAGCTTGAACACCACGACGAGCCAGACGACCATGACCGATTTCACGACGTTTAGGACCAGACTCACGACCTGTTTCACCTACAGAATATGCAGGGAAGTTGTAGTGAAGCATGAAGTTATCAGTTTTAGTACCGGCCAGGGTATCTACCATCAACGCATCACGAGTATTACCCAGAGTAGTAGTTACCAATGCCTGAGTTTCACCACGTGTGAATAATGCAGAACCGTGAGCGCGGTCTAATACGCCAACCTGTACATCAAGGGCACGAACAGTTTTAGTATCACGACCATCAATACGTGGTTTACCAGACAGGATGTTGTCACGTACGGTACGGTATTTAAGATCTTCAAATAATTCGTTTACGTCATCAGCAAGACCAGTTTCGTCGCCTTCTGGAACGAACTGAGCGAGTGCTTCTGCTTGAAGTGCATCAAGTGCTGCATAACGGTCTTGTTTCACCGCAATGGTATATGCTTCAGAGATTTTCGCTTCGAATGCTTCTTTCAGTTTTGCACGAAGGTCTTCGTTTTTCTCAGGAGCCACCCAAGTTGATTCTTTCGCACCAGCTGCGGTCGCGAATTCTTTGATTGCTTGGATCGCGATTTGCATTTCATCATGACCGAACAATACTGCACCCAGCATTTGGTCTTCTGAAAGTTCTTTCGCTTCTGATTCAACCATCAGTACTGCAGATTCCGTACCTGCAACGACAAGATCAAGATCACTTTCTTTCAATTGTTCAAAGCTTGGGTTTAGAACGTATTCACCGTTGATCAGACCCACACGTGCCGCACCGATTGGACCACGGAATGGTGTACCTGCAATCGCAAGTGCTGCAGAAGTACCCAGCATTGCTGCAATGTCAGCTTCCATAGTCTTGTCAGAAGACACAACAGTCGCAGTCACCTGGATTTCGTTATAGTAACCTTCTGGGAACAATGGACGAATTGGACGGTCGATCAGACGTGAAATCAGCGTTTCAGCTTCAGATGCACGGCCTTCACGTTTACCGTAACCACCAGGAATACGGCCAGCTGCGTATTGTTTTTCTTGATAGTTAACAGTCAGTGGAAAAAAGTCTTGACCTGCTTTAGCAGTTGGTTGAGCAACAACAGCAACTAATACAGTTACGCCGCCCATGGTAATCAATACGGTATTGGCTTGACGCGCAACACGACCTGTTTCTAGGACAACCTGATGTTGGCCAAATTGGAATTCTTTACGAACAATATTAAACATCGACATGTTTTATTTTTTCCTGATTTTATTCTAGTGGAGACCCCTAAGGTTTGGCATTCACATCCAAATGGACGGGTAAATGACAAAGCTTAGAAGCCGACCTCACCAGAAATAAACACTATTTTTAAACACAAAGAAGGAGCGAACATTCGCCCCTTCCCCTGATCTAGCCAAAGGCTAAACCGACTTTAGTTTTCAGTAATAAAGCACAAGGCATGCAATAGACCCGAAAATAAAGTTTAAATCGAATTAACGACGTAAACCTAAAGCACCGATCAATGCAACATAACGACCGTGGTCTTTACCATTTAGGTAGTCAAGAAGCTTACGACGTTGGTTAACCATACGGATCAGACCGCGACGGCTATGGTGGTCGTGTTTGTGCTCTTTGAAGTGACCTTGTAAGTCATTGATTTGAGCAGTTAAAAGAGCTACTTGAACTTCTGGTGAACCAGTGTCGTTTTCAGCGCGAGCAAATTTAGCAATGATCTCTGCGCGATCTGCGTTTGTTAAAGCCATTCGATTTCTCCGAGATGCTTATATATCTTGATAAAAATCAAAGTAATGAGAATTCAATACATTGACTGCCGTGCATCACTACAGCAAGTTGCATATTTTAAGGGAAATTGCGTCAGATTGCAAAAATAGATCATGAATTTTGAGGGTGTCGGCTACCAGCTGCCTTGGATTATTTACTGATATGAATAAATTCCATATGGTTCAATTTACACATAATTTCAGGAATTGGACTTGATCTGGCTTATGAGTAGCTGTTTAGATAACTGCAGAAATTAACTGATCTTTTTATATTTAAAATATTTCTGGTCGCGCTTAGAAATAAATGATAAAAAAAAGCCCGAGTAAACTCGGGCTTTTTCGCGCTGTAGTTTCTTCTATTATTATTTTTTATTTATTGTTTTTTTAGTGCGTTTTACGCTTTATTATTTTCAAATCTTCCTGACTAAAAATAACTTCCTTGTGTGGTAGATTTTGCCATATTGTCGAAATGCTCATAGAGGCATTTATCCTCACTCGCTGTAAGCCATTGCGTACAAAATTGTCATCGAAATTTGCAAAATATTACACTTATATATCTTTTAATTACACTATTTACTTAAATTTACTTATTCTGCCAACTTAATTGAACTATAAGATTACGGCAAAATTCCATTAACGGCAGATATAAAAAAGCCTTGTAGTCTCTCCCAAAACTACAAGGCTTAGCGGCTGTAAGTTTCCTCTTTCACTTACTTCACTGTAAGTTCGCTGTCTGGTGACATTCTTGTTCTTATTATGCGATTTATACCCAACTTTCCGTGTTGAGTTCTTTTGTGTGACCAATCTTCTCAAAAACCGAGTAAAAGCTCCATGCGCCAATTTCCTGAATCCATGTAAGCATTTACCTACAACAATTATTTATTTTTTGCCAATAGATTGTTGCATTGTTCAAGTATTTTTTCGCTTAAGCCACTCTTTCGTGTGGTTCTGACGCATAGCGCTTGTGTAAACGCGTCGCGATCTACCAGTAAGCTCACAACTTTTTTGGCCCGGGTAATCGCTGTATAAATCAGTTCCTTACTCAGCAAATTTTTGGCCTGTTGATCGAGTACTACAGCCGTATGAGTAAATTCTGAACCTTGCGATTTATGAATCGTCAAAGCAAATGCCGTTTCGATACTTTTCGGTAAGCGGGTCGCCAGCACCCATTTTTCTAAGCTCGGGAAATACACTTCAAATTGTGACTGTCCTTCTTGTTCTCTCCAGAAACAGATGCCAATATCACCATTGGACAGACCCAGCTGATAATCGTTATAAGTCATCATCACTGGTCGACCGGTATACCAGTCGCCCTGTTTTAACTTGCCTACACTAGCCAGAAAACGCTGTTCAATCTGCTGATTGATTTTATTCAAACCCAGATCACCATGCCGGATTGCGGTGAGAATCCGGTAATGATCAAAGTGCTGAATTGCCTGCTGCACATATTGATCAAAATCAGCCTGATCCTGAGCCAGCTTGATCGCATCTGCATAAGCCTGATAGCCATACATCAGTTGACCATAATATTGGTCTAACTGGAGACCTGTAGTTGGGTTTATTTCTGGCAAATATTGCAGTTGCAGCTGGTCAATCTCTACCTGGTCCAGTGCAATTACTTGCAGCTCACTCGCAGCAACCACTTGCTGTTCAAACTGGTTTAAAACTGATGCTGGAACATGCTCCTGCTGGATAAAGTGTGCCATCGCACCAATTCGGGCGCCTGAGGCAAAACGGCGCGTCGTGATTAAATTGACCCGGTTATCTGCCAGAACAGAAGTCTGCTGCAAGTCTGCCAGTACAGTGCCGACATCCACGGAGGCCAGTTGGTCTGCATCGCCTAACAGAATTAAGCGGGCTGAATCTGGCACTGCAGCAAGGAGCATCTGTGACAGGCTTAAGTCCAGCATGGATGCTTCATCGACCACGATCACATCATAAGGCAAAGGCTGCTTGGCATGAAACCGGGGGCGTCCCAACCGCCCCAAGCCCAGTAAGCGGTGCAAAGTAACAGGTTGAACCTGCTTTAAAGTCTCCAGCTCAAAAGCTTGTAATTTTTCACTATGTAAAGCTTTCTGCAAGGCTTCCTGCATCCGCTGCGCCGCTTTACCCGTCGGAGCGGCCATCGCAATCCGGATATTAGGCAAGGCTTCATGCAGTACAGCAATCATATGTGCCAAGGTGTAGGTTTTACCAGTTCCTGGTCCACCGGTAATAATATTCAGCCCCTGCTTGGCGACCATTTCCAGCGCTTGCTTTTGCTGTGGATCTGTCAGGAGATTACGATCACGCTCATTTAAATCAACCGGCATGATGGCTTGAGACTTGATCCGGGCGATCTCTGTAGCGACTGCCTGCTCCAGCTGCCAGTAGCGGTATAAATACAACTGCTGGTTTTCAAAAATAAAAGGTGCAATGCCTTGAGCCTGCTGGCTACGATCCAATACCAAATGATGCAATAGAGCGGTTTGCTCGGCACTGGCCGGAATACAACTATTACCCTCCTGCATCGCTTCAAGGAGCTGCTGAATCAGCAATTTTGCGGCAGCATCAAAGGTCGCCGAACTGAACGGTGGCTGACATAGATAGTCAATCCAGGCCATTAAATGGGCTGATTGCTGAGACACGTGAATTTGCTCATTTTCCACACAGTTATCCTCAAAGTTATCCACAGGATAATCTTCTGTTTAAGCTCTTAAAATTTTATAAATCATCAAAATTATGCTGATTTTTTCTGCTCAAAATAGCCCAAAATTTCATCTAGTTTCAGAATAAATTCCAGACCAGGCTGCCAGTGATAAGCGCCTTGTTCAGCCTGACCATTCATACCGCGCAAATACAGATAAGTCGCCCCACCCAGATGCTGCTGCATGTCATATCCCTGCATGTTCACGCTTAGATAACGATGCAATGCCACCAGATATAAGGCCGCTTGCAGCCAGTAACTGAAGTGGGTCATATTCTGCTGGATGGCCTCGGCCGTGTAATGCTGCTGATCCGGCCCGAGAAAATTGCTTTTATAATCGGCAATATGATAACGCTGGCCATCAAAATAAACCAAATCGATAGAACCGGTCAGATAGCGTGCCGATTTTGCCTCATTAAAATCAGGCATGAGAATATCATGCTCGGCAAACAGTTGCTGGATCTGACGAATCTGTAACGGCACATCGGTTAAAGACAGGTAAAACGGGAATTCAGACAAATAAGTACCTTGCTGCAACTGCTCCAAGCTGAAGTCTTCCTGTAGGGGTGCAGCCAGAATTTCTTTGAGCCAGTCATGAACCCGATTGAGCAGAAGATCTTCAATCATCTCATCAATGAAATGATCGAATGCCTGCTGAAAAACGGTTTCTACATCCAGTTGCGCTGGTGTCTCAGCAGGCGTCATCTGCGCCATTTCCTGTTCGAAAAACTGGATAAAAGGTTCATCATCCAGTTCTGTAAAATAGCACTGAAACTGTCCTAAGAAGTTCAACCATTCAGAGTGATCGAATGTTTGAGCTGAACGGAAAAACTGTTGCCATTCCTGACGATAAACTTCACTCTGATCATGCAGGCGAATTCCGGTCAGGATTTTATAATTCAGGCTGGAGAGTACTTTTTGCATACTCTGCTGCAATTTCTCCGGCTGCATGTGACCTTGACGAGCCACCTGACTGAACAGGGTCTGTAAATTCACACAGGCCGTCTGATAGCCCGAAGTAAATGCCTGCTGTAACAATGAATGAACATGAAAGGCCTGATGAAATTTCTCTTTCAGTTCCTGCCAGATCTGTGGCGCTGTATTTTTAAAACGGCGACGGATTTCCAGATTCCAGTAACTGCGATCCTGAAAATCGATATGCTCAAAAATACTGTGCAGGAAGGTTCCGGCTACCGTGCCTTTTGGAAAATTTAGCTTGATCCAGTCCAGTGGCTGACTGGCTGCCTGCTGTTCCAGTTCCAGCAGATTCATTTCATCTGCGGCACTGTCTGAGCGTTCAGAAGCGATGACCAGATCATCCTGCAATATTGTCTGATGCGGGAGATGCTGTGACAGTGCAGTAAAACTGGTTTTGGTCCGCGGATAGAACTGTCGCTCCGGTAAAGGATGAGCCTGCATCTGTAACGGTGCTTCTGTCTGTTTTGCCACAATTCTAGGCGGCTCAGAAGCCAGAGGTGGTTCAAGCAGACTTAAGGCATGCTGAAAGACCGCCTCACCTTGTCCACGCCAGAACGCCAGACCTGAATCCGCTTGTCCGCTCTGATCTTGCAGCATGGCATAAACCCGGTGACTGGCCCGGGTCAGTGCCACATACCAAAGCCGGTGATTTTCTGCGGCATTCCGAGCCGCATTTTGCAAAATCGCCTGCTCATGCAAGTCCTTATGATTAACTGCAATCACCCGGGATTGTTCCAGTACATTTTCTGCAGCTGACAGGGAAAAGTTCAGATTTCCCTTATTTACATCAAAAGATGCATCGGCACCCAACAGGAACACGACTTTAAATTCCAGACCTTTGGAAGCATGGATGGTTAAGAGCTGTACCCCATGATCGCCAGAGAGTTTGCGCTCTTTTTCGTTGTCCTTGCCGGAAGGTGATTGCAACTGACGCAGATACCAGTGATACAGCTTTTGAGCACCCTGATAATATTCGCTTTGCTGGCACAGAATTTCGGTCAGATGACGTAAATTCACCACAACCCGTTCATTGTCCAGACTCTGACTTGCAACCAGATTAGTCCAGACCTGAAACAGGTTTAAGGCATAATTCCAGGCAGTCAGGAATCCTTTTTCAAACCACATTTCCCGGATGGCATCAAAGTCGGCAATATAACGACTCAGACCTTCACTCTGCTCTTGCAGTTCGATTAGCTTTTTCAGGTTAAAGCCTAATAAGCGGGTCAATAAGGCACGTTTGACTTTGGCCTCGTTAAAAGGCTCCATGATCGCGGTCAGAACAGCTGCAACATCCTGAGCCACCGGGCTGGCAAAGACGCTCTGCTTGGATTCCTTATAACAGGGAATACCCATGCGTTGCAGACGCTGCTTGACCTGTTCCAGCGCATAATGGCCAAAACTGAGGACTGCAATATCATCTGCTTTTAAGTGCTGAACGTTGTCGCCCTGCTGGAAATATAGTTGCTGCTGTTCAGACTGATTTAATAACTGGCGAATTTTCCAGACCACCTGATCGGCTTCAACGTCCTGTTCACCGAGCTGAATCCAGCGTAGTGGATACGGATTACTCAGCGTTTTATCGATTAAATCCGGATGTGGCCGGCTTCCCGCCTGAATCAGGGTGTAATGCACCTGTTCACCAAAATCCATCTGGCGTTGAAACAACGCGTCCACCACCTCGACCAGAGGTTTTACCGAGCGATGGTTCTGGATCAGAGTATATTCACGGCCCTGCTTTTGCAGCACATCGGCACGCGCCTTGTTATAGGTCAGCATGTCGCCGCCACGGAAACCGTAAATCGCCTGTTTCGGATCACCCACCATGATCATACAACCGGCTTTGACCCGATTCGGATCACGCCAGATTTTAGCCAGCAGATCATCCTGATCCTGATTGGTATCCTGAAATTCATCGACCAGAATGAGTGGATAACGTGCCTGTACAAACTGGGCAAAGCGTTGACCTTGCTGTCCCTGTAAAGCTTCAGCCAAGGTTCGAATCTGTTGGGAAAATGTGGTTTCACCCTGTTTTTGCAAGGTTTGCGGCAGACGGTTCTGCACACTGCGAATAATATGATATTCAAGATAGGTGGTCAGCTGCTTCAACTGTGCATCCATCTTCTCTTTGACTTCGCACAATCCATCAATGGCCTGAATCAGGCTATGTTGCAGAATCTTCTGCTGCTCTGCTTCCGGACAGCTTTTGTTAAATACTTGCTTCATTGAGACCGGTTGAAAATCGGTTTTCTTGCGGCGCAAATAACACAGATTCAATAAGATCGCATGCAGTTCTGGATCAAAAAAGCTCATCACACCTTTAGTTTTGAGTGCCGCCATCCAGGTCATAAAGTTTTCACAGACATCGCTTAATCTGGTGAAAAAACTCTTATGAAAATACTTGGGAGAATTCTGGCAATACTCCCGAATGATCTCAATTTCATGTTCATGTACATCGAACAGGCGCTGAATGCAGTGCTCTAGTTCAGCTAGATCCCATTCGACGTTTTCTACCTTCTGAAAGTATTGCACACGGAAATTTAGAGCATCACGAACTAGTCCAATATAATGTTCTACTGGTTTCAACAGGTTTTGCAGATATAGATGATTGACCATATATTGCGGCTGCTGCTGGATCCATTCCCGCAGCACATCATGAATCAGCTGCTGGATATATAGGTCCTGATCTTCAGTCAGTTCGGCCCGCTCAATCTTGCCGCTTTCAAAAGCAAATTCACGTAATAATTTCTGGCTAAAGCTGTCCAGTGTCCCGACAAACAGCTCATCTAGCTGGTTCAGTACCAGACGCAGACGGCGCCGGGCATAGTCCATGCGTGAGCCATAATCTTTTAATACCTGCTGAAATAGTGGATCGGATTCAGTCTGGATTTTGGCTGCGATTTGAACCGAATTGAGTTCCTGATGGCGCTGAATGAAGGCCAAGGTTTCTTCAACCCTGAGACGCACCCGGTTTTTCAGTTCAGCTGTGGCTTTACGGGTAAAAGTTGTGGCAATGACCTGATGCGGATAATACTGATCCAGAAAAATCCGTACCATCAAACTGGATAAGGTATAGGTCTTACCCGTCCCCGCTGAGGCTTCAATCCAGTGTAGGCCGCTAAAGCGCATGTCCTGAATCGGATTGGTTGAAATCTTTTTGTTCTGGTTGGGTAACATGGTCATTATTCTTTTATCCATTCCAGATGTTCATGAATCGGTGCATATAGCGCATGGGCAAAATCATGGCAACAGCGTTGCAAGGCCAGATCCGGGTCCTGATCCTGCAAAATAAACTGCCAGTCCTGATGTAGCTGGCTGGATTCATCGCTGGCCAAAGGCTTGGCACTTTCATAGCTGTTGTTCCAAGCCTTTAGCAGTTCCTGCATCTCGGCAATGGTGATCTGTCCCTGTTCATTTTCGGTCCATTCCCAGGCCTTTTTCATCAGCAATTCGGCAGGCAATACCAGCGGCTGGGTCTGTCCGATTTCCCAGGCTTTCAACCAAGCCTGTAAATGATGACGTGCCTGACTAGAACGCAGCCCGGAGAACTTCAGGGTTTTATTACTGAAAATGACAATCCGTTCCAGCTGCGGAGACAGTTCATCATTGTTCAGATAGGCCAGCCAGAGCAAATATTCCAGCCAGACCTGTGCCCGACGTTTTTCTGAGGCCGAAGATGACTGCATGCTGAGCCAGTAACTGCTGTGCGGCACTTGTGGCAAGGTAATATGGATCAGCAACTCAGGATTATATTGCCAAGTTTGCTGCGTTACAGGTGTCAGCTCTTTATTCAGCTGCAATAAACGTTCTTTTAGCGATTGCTGTTCCTGCTGACTGCTGAGCCAGGTCGCTTCCTGAGTTTTTCCGACCGGCAAGCGGTCCAGCATCAGCTGTGGCTCAATCTCTTGATCCTGTTGTAATAGGAAATCACGGACCTGATACTGTTCCAGTTTATTCAGCAATAAGGGTTCTCGTGAACTTGGCAGATCGGCATATCTCACACTGGAAACACCGATACTTTTCAGGAATAGACGTGCTGGGAAAATCATGTCACGAATCCACTCATCCCCTTTCAGCACCCGGATTTCTTTCTGCATCAAGGCCGGATAATGGGCATTGATCCAGCTGCTGCGCTTGCCCTCTGCACTGCGAATATATTCTGCTACAGCAAACCACTGGGTCTGATAACGTGGAGTATGAGATTCGACGTAACCGATCGGATCGAACGGCTGTAGTGGATGCACATGATAGAGCTGACGGATATGCTTGGCCACGCTCAAACCATTCATCTCAACCGTTTCATCGACTTCAGCATCGGGCTGGTCTGACTGGCAAATCAAGGCAATATGCTGGATCAGTTCCTGCAATGAAGTGGATGGATCACGCGCTTCACCATCATCAACATCAAAGCCATTATAGAACAGCCATAAATTGTCCTGTGCCAGTAGCAATGCATCCAGAAAAGCGCCTTGGTCATCATCCAGACGGGAACGATCCCCTAACTGCGGCTTCAGACTGTTCATCAGGTCAAATGGCACCTGCTGATTCCGGCTCGGAAATTTACCGGTATCCAGATTCAGCATCACCACCAGCTTATACGGCAACGGACGGATCTGGCCGATTTGACTAAAGGTAATTTGTCCGGTCGGCTCGGCCTGATCCAGTTGCATCTCCAACGTATTCTGAATTTCTTCCAGTACATAAGGCAATGGCAGACTTAAGGCGACCAGCTCCTGGCTGGCCTGCGGATCATCCTGATCATGGTAATCGGCCAACGTCAGCATCCGCATCTGCTTGTCAATGATTTCTGCGACCGTCTTTAAGGACTCAACCCCGGCTTCACGGAACTCATTCAAGTCTTCACGCAGATATTCCAGCCAAGTTTTTACCGGGGTACGTTGTCCCTGTTCATGCAAAATCAGCCAGTCACGGCGCTGTACCAGATCCTGATAAATCTGGATCAGAGTCGAAATGAGAGGAAAATCACTACTCAAGACCCGAGCATAGCTTAAGGTATCCTGAAACAGGGCATGTTCCGGAACTGCAAGCCCGAGTGCCAGCCGATCCAGCGCAAACTTAAAACTGAAGCGGTAGTCTTCATCACCGGCAGTCAGGCTTTGCTGTAAATGCTGCTGATCCAGACCGCGTTTAAAGCCCGCTTCGCCCAGTAACTGCAACATGCGCTCAACTTGCGCGTAGTCCAGCGCATATAGTTGCTGGGTCGCATTCAGGCTGAGCCAGTCGGCAAAATCTTCGATACTGAAACGTCGATGCACCAGCTGAATCCGGCCCAGTACCGCGCGCCAGGCATTGCTGACATCGAGTCGGGACACCCCGGCAATCTGGATTGGCAGATATAGGTTGTCTTTTTGCAGACGCTGGCTATGGCCTTCCCGTTCTCGCGGTGGTGGTGCAAAGACACTCCGGATCGCCGGCTCCAGCTCTTTCAGGTTCGGGGCCAGCACCAGAATATCGCTCGGCTGACGTGGGGCATCTTCCGTGCCTTGGGCCAGCCAGTGAATCATCTGTTCTTTTAAGACTTCCAGCTGGCGCAGTGAGGAATGACAGACATGAATCTGTACCGAATCATCGTCGGGTTTGAGCGGATACTGGTGTTTTTCCGGTTCCAGCAGGTACAAAATATCCGACTGGATTTTGGCCAGTAACTTATCCTGATATTCATCCACGAAAGCATCGGCCCAGAGACCTTCTTCACCTGAAGACAGTTTGGACAATAACGAGAAATGATCACGTGCCTGCTTGCCAAAGCGGGTCAGCAAGGGATGACGCGATTCTCGGTCTTCGGCATTAAAGTTCAACTGAAAGGCTGCAAAGAAATGCTGGATTTCGGTATCAGTCGGCAAACGTCCCTGAGATTTTTCAAATTTCTTGATGAAACGTTCCTGCACGCCAAGGTCATAACGTGCTTTCCAGTCTGGATCGACACTATCGGCCCAGTATTCCTGTGACGGGTTAAAGTGGAAAATATAAATATCGATGTATTGACCGAGACGGCGCAAGAAATCCAGCTGACTCGGTGGCAATTCTAGCAAGGTAAAGACCACGACCTGTTGTGGTAAGCGTTTTAAAGCATGTGCCTGGGTATCTTCATTTTCCAGACGTTCCCAGTACATCTGTTCGATGTCCAGAATCTTGGCATAATCATCCTGAAAGACATGCTGCCACAACCAGCGCTGCCAGGCTTCCAGTTCGCGTGCCTGAATCTTGACGAAGTCTGCCACCGGAATTTCATGGCCATTTTCATCTTTAGGAATATAGATCATATGCTCAACATCGAGCGCAATATCCTGCCCCCAGGACGCCAGCCAGTTAGTGGGACAACGACATTCCTGTGGTGGGCAATTCCGCGCGCAATAACCACGGTAATCCATATAATGGCTAAACAGGCGCGAGACCTGTTCGGATACCCAGTACAGCATGCTTTGTTTTTTCAGCTGCTTCTCTATGCCCTGTTCCAGACGATCTGCGCTGTCATAAATCCGTTTGATAATCGAATACAGTGGATGATCGATCTCTAATGGAATCTGCTCAGGCAAAATGCATTTACGTAATGCCTGAAATACCCGCCATTTAATAATAATTCGGGGAATATTGGCTTCACGAACCTGTTCGACTTCTTTGGGATTATTCAGCACCCACTGATAGGAAGTCCACTGAAAGGCACGGATCCGATGATGAAACTGGGTATTGGCACTGATGCCCTTTTTCTCGGCAATTTTTTGGGTCAGCCAGGCCTCGACTGCAGGAGATGGCACAATAAAATGCCGCGGCTGTAACACAGCCAAGGGATTTTTTGCGCTCTGATTAACGATACGCAGCATACTATCCAAAAGCACATCAATGCGTTGACTCTGAATAACATGAATTGCCATCGTTTCCCCTGAAAAATGAGATGGAGCAGTACTACAAAATGATAAAGATTATTTACTATACTTACCGAACTGTCTATGTCACTTTAAAACTCATACTTCAGTCAAAAAAGTTCTTTGAAAAAAGCATCTTATTGATGTTTGAACAGAAAAAAACAACATCTAGCTTTAGGTAATGCCCATGAAATTAGACAAAATTCCAGATCGTATCGATCCAAGTTTAGATTTAGACAGAATTCGCAACGAGTGCTTAGAGCTAACCAAAAAACGTGCCTATTATTCTGCCGGAGCAGCTGTGATTCCGGTGCCATTTCTGGACGTGGTCATTGATGTCGGCATTCTGTCGCAACTGATCCCGGAGATCAATGCCCGCTTTGGTCTAGCCCCTGAACAGATCAGTGTGTTTGATCCTGCAACCAAACAGGTGCACTGGAATGAACTGCGTAAACGCGGAATCGAGTTTTCCGGTCTGGTGGTAGCACGTACAGCAGTCAAAAAATCTTTGAACAATGTTGCAGCGAAAGTGATCACAAAGCAAGTCACAAAATTCATTCCACTCGGTGGTCAACTGGTAGCCGCGAGCCTTGGTTATTTTGTCATGAAAAAAATTGCTGAAGCGCATGTTGAAGATTGTTATCGCACAGCAAAAAATATCCAGCAAAAACAGATTGCTCAAGGCAAATAAATTTCCCGCCCCATTTTTTATCCCCAAACTTTTCAAAACTCAGGCAGATTAATCTGCCTGAAGCTGCTTTAAAATTGTTTTTAAAATTTCGACCCGAGCGGTGTTTTTATCATCAGTGGCGATAATGTGCCATGGTGACTGTTCTGTCGACGTACGTTCAAACATGTCGGCGGCCGCTTTTAAATAATCATCCCAACGTTCCCGGTTACGCCAGTCCTCATCGGTGATTTTAAAGCGCTTATGTGGGGTATCTTCACGCGCCTTGAAACGGGCCGCCTGCTCTTCCTGGGAAATCGCCAGCCAGAATTTAATAATTACGGTTTGATGGTTAATCAGGCTCTGTTCAAATCGGTTAATTTCATCATAGGCCCGCTGCCATTCTGCCGGGCTGGCAAAGCCTTCTACCCGTTCTACCAGCACCCGACCATACCAGGAGCGGTCAAAAATACAGATATCATCATCAGTTTGCAGCTTGTTCCAGAAACGCCATAAATAAGGTCGATTCAGTTCATATTTTTCCGGCGCCCCGATGGTCTGGATTTCATATTCACGTGGATCCAGCTTTTTCACAATCCGCTTGATCGCTCCACCCTTGCCCGCTGCATCCATCCCTTCAAACAGCAAAATCACATTGCGTGGGTCTGAGCGCAGCGCCTTGGCCACCTGAGGAGACAGTTTTTTCAGCTCCGCCTTATAGTCCTCTGTCTTGGCAAGTTCTTGCGAAGGATGCTGCAATAATTCTGGAATTTTGGCCTGTTTCCATCGTCCTTTGGCCCGAACCGGATGATTGGGACAATGTTTTAGCGCCTGCAAAATATACTGTGCAAACTGCTGGTCACGCTGTTTTTCATCTTCCCCGTCAATGATCAGCCAGTCTTCGTCTTTAGTAAACCGCTCTCGCAAACGTTGCACGGTGTCGTACTTTTTTTTGTCGCGCCAGTCCAGCCCATGCAGTTTGTGCCATTGCATTTCACTCGGATCAATCTGATCCAGGCGTTTTTGTAGCGTTTTCCAAGGTAAGTCGAACCAGACCTTGACCACATCAACATAGTTATTTTTTAGATCCTGCTCAAAGACACGCATATCTTCCAGATAGGCATCAAACTGGGCATCATCAATGGCACCAGTCTGCATGGTGGTTCTGAGCAGATCGCTGTACCAGTTACCAAACAAGACCATGATCTGGCCTTGGGCAGGAATAAACCGTGTATAGGGTTGCCAGAAGGTCTGTTTTTCTCCTAATACTTGCGGCTGATCGGCCTTCACCTGCAAATAACGAGGATCTACCCATTCACGTAACTGTTTGACTGCTTCGCCCTTACCTGCCAGCTCGATTCCATTGACCAGAACAATCAGGCTTTTGCCATTTTTCTGTCCCTGGGTTTTTCTCAGATCATACTGGGCATTGATCAGCGCAAGGGATAACTGGTCTTCATCCATTAACTGGAAACTTTGTTCTTCTGTACGCATGGAGATCCCTCATCTTTTATTCTTGTGGGCAGTATAGCGAGGAGTCTGAAGGCAAAAATAGCGTTAGCAACGTTTTTCACACGATTAGATTGTCTGTTTAAACAGCAAATTGACATTCAAATAAGGAATCATTGATCAATTTGTCATAGCGAGATTGCGCCACACCCTCTAAGATTCTGAGATCGAAAAATCATATTTGAAAATACATGTCCAAACTTGCCCGATTAGATGAACTCTTAGAACAGTATTATCAGCTGAAATATCATACTCAGCCTGAAATTTTAAGCCGTTTACAGGATGTGCAGGCATGGCAAAAGGCACGGATGCAGCGTAGCCATCATCAGCATTTTTCTGAAAAAAATAACCAGCTGATGGCCGAATATTTCCTGAACCGGCTCTACGGCGGCTCGGACTTTGATGCACTGGCCGAGCAGATTGCTCGACTGATGAAATATGCGCACAAGGCAGAAAAAATGATTCCGGAAAATGCCCTAAAAACCGGAACCTCAGGCGTAGAACTGGCGATTCTGGCGGTACAACTGGATGAACAGGTCGCAATCCAGCTTTTAGAGGATTACCCTGCCAACGCACCATTGACCGATGAAATGATGCGTGTGACTTATCTGAAACTGGATCAGGGGGAAGCACGTTTGAAACAGCTGGCATTGCTGGATCAGCTGGGTGTCAGTCTGGATAAATATATGCGTTCCTTTGTGGTTTATACCGCCTTCAAGATGTGTAAAGGCGCAGCCAATAAATATCATTTTCAGGTGATGTATGAGTTTATGCAGGACGGTTTCCAGGCCATGAAACCGTTAAAATCGGCAGAAAAATTCGTGCATGACTTTACTGCGATTGAACGCGGTATTATTGATAAGGTGCATTCAGGTGATCCAACACCATTCCAATAGTAGATTCCTTTCCCATCCATGATGAGGAAGGCTTGCGGTCCTGCCTGATCCTGATATTTTCAGGTCTTTAGGGCAGGCCATCGCCAATGATAAATCATATGAATTATTCGATCACTGGCAGTGAAGATTTCCGCCCATATTCCTATTTTTCTGTATATTATTCATAACAATTGCATCATGATTGCTGAATAACATCCAAGAATCTGTCATTATGCAGGCAATGCAAGATTAACCCGATTGATATGTTAGGAGTGACTCCAATGTCGAATGAAAATCAAACGCCTACCCCTACACCCGAGTCGGCACAACAGACAGACAAAGTGAGCCCATTCTTAACCACTCCGCTTCCGCAAGGCGCTCCACAAGGTCAGCAACAATCTCTAGAACAACGCCTGACCGATACGCCTGTGACTGGAACTGTCCCTAAATATAACCTGCCACGCGGTGCCAATACCGGTAACGTCGGTCCAACCACGCACTTCGGCTACAAGACCGTGAGCAGTGACGAAAAAGCCCAGAAAGTGGCTGAAGTATTCCATTCGGTGGCCAGCAAATACGACATCATGAATGACCTGATGTCATTCGGCATTCACCGTCTGTGGAAACGTTTTGCGATTAATATGTCAGGCGTGCGCCGTGGCCAGCATGTGCTGGATATTGCAGGCGGTACAGGCGACCTAGCCAAAGTATTTAGCCGTGAAGTGGGCCCTACCGGTCATGTAGTACTGTCTGATATTAACGAATCCATGCTGAATGTTGGCCGTGATCGTCTGATTGATGCCGGCTGTACCAATGTTGATTTCGTTCTGGCGAATGCAGAAACTCTAGAGCCATTTGCCGACAACAGCTTTGACCTGGTAACGATTTCTTTTGGTCTGCGTAACGTCACCGATAAAGATGCTGCACTGGCAGCCATGTATCGTGTGCTTAAGCCAGGTGGTCGTTTACTGATTCTGGAATTCTCTAAACCAGTTTTTGAGCCATTCTCAAAACTGTATGACCTGTATTCATTCACCGCTTTACCAATCATGGGCAAAATCGTGGCAAATGATTCAGAAAGCTATAAATACCTGGCTGAATCAATCCGTATGCATCCAGACCAGCGTACTTTAAAAGGCATGATGGAAAATGCTGGCTTCCAGAACTGTGATTATCACAATCTGACCGGCGGTATCGTTGCCGTTCACCGTGGCTTCAAGCTTTAAGGGTCGTACCCGATATGTGGTCACTTCTCGCTCTCGGTGCTGTTGAACGCCTGATTCATCATATGATTGATCTGGATGCGATTACCCGCATTCAGATCAATGCTTTAGCCGGCAAAATGTTGCGGCTGGTCATTGCCTCACCGCAACTGTCCGTCGATGTCTTCTTTGATGAGGGCAAGGTTCGTCTGGAACCAACGCCAACCGGTCATACTGAAGAATCTTCGATTTTTGAACAGCGCCCTTATGAAGCCAATAGTACTCAAATTCCTGAAGCAACGGCGACGCTACAGGTGAATAATGTCGTAGAGCTGCTTAAGCTGCTGCTTGCTGATGAAGTCGGTAATATTCCATTGCAAGGTGACTATAAACTTCTGCAAGAAATCCAGCGTATTATGCAGCAGGCTGAACCTGATCTGGCGGCGCATTTGAGTCCTTGGATTGGCCCTGCTCTGGCACATGAAATTGGCAAGTTGCAGCTGGCTCCGAAGCATTTAAAACGCACTTTGCAAAGCCAATTATTTTTCGCTAAAGATGCCCTGAAAGAAGATAGTGGCCTTTTTGCCCCGCGCTGGCAAATGGATGACCTGAATCAGGATACTCGTATCCTGAACCAGAATTTAGATCGCGTCGAAGCCAAAATCCGTCAGCTTCAGGCTCAGATTGAATCTGACGATTCTACTGATCAGCCATTTACTCCTGCTACACCTCATATTCCTTCTCAATACTAGGTACACCGCTTTATGATTCCGCATGTTTCACGTTTACTCGAACTTTGGCGCATCGCCGCGCACTATAGACTCGACACGTTGTTTCCTGCGGAAGAACTTCCTGAAAAAGCCCGGCACATTTTATCTTTGATCCGTATGCATCCGGCAGCCTGGTCCAGCCGTGAGCGCAAGAATTCACTTAAGCTGAAACTGGCACTGGAAGAAATGGGACCGCTAGCGATCAAGCTGGGTCAGTTACTTTCGACCCGTCGTGACCTGATTCCGCCTGAAGTGCTGCAACAACTGGTTCTATTACAGGATCAGGTTAAGCCCTTTGATAATGATGTCGCCAAGATGCGTATTCAGGAATCCTTAAAAGCCGATGTAAATACCCTGTTCGCCCGATTTGATGTTCAGCCGCTGGCAGCCGCCTCGATTGCACAGGTGCATACTGCAGCCCTGCACGATGGCCGTGAAGTGGTGGTCAAAGTGACCCGTCCGAATATTCGCCAGCAGATCTTGCAGGATTTTGAGATTCTAAGCTGGCTGGGTGATTTTCTGGAAAAGCGTCTGGAAGCAGCGCGTGCCCTACACTTGTCTGAAATTATTCAGGACTATCGCCAGATCATTCTGAATGAGCTGGACCTGACGCTGGAAGCGGACAATACCCGCCGTATGCGTCATTACTTCACTGGCTCCAGCATGATGTATGTGCCTGAAGTCTATATGGACAGTAAGGACGTGCTGGTGGCAGAACGGATTACCGGTGTTCCGATTTCGGATATTGCCACCTTTGATGAACTGGGTATGGACCGTGCAGATCTGGCGCGTAAAGGTCTGACGATTTTCTTTACCCAGGTCTTCCGCGACAATTTCTTCCATGCAGACATGCATCCAGGCAATGTCTTTGTCGAAACTATCAATCCGGCCAATCCGCGCTTTATTGCGCTGGACTGCGCGATTATGGGAGAGCTGTCCAAACATGACCAGATGACCGTGGCACGTATGCTGCTGGCGGTCATGAACAGCGACTTCATGCAGCTGATTCAGATTGTGCATCAGGCAGGCTGGATTCCACCAGGTACCGATCAGGACGCGCTAGCACGCGAAATGCGTCGCACTGTGGGCCCAATGGTGTCCAAACCGATGCATGAACTGGATTTTGCCGGGATTCTGATTCAGGTCATGGACATCGCCCGTCGTTTCCATCTGGAAATCCCGCCACAGCTAATGTTGTTATTGAAAACGCTGGTTCATGTAGAAGGTCTGGGAACAGACTTATATCCTGAGCTGGATATCTGGAGTCTGGCGAAACCCATCCTCACCGATTGGGTCAAAGCCCAGATGAATCCGCAAAAGAATATCAAGGAACTCGGACAAAAAATCCCGGATCTGCTTTTGGGCGCGCAGGACCTACCGACCCTGATGATCGACAGCCTGAACGGTCTGAAAAACCAGTCCGCCTGGCATGCCAAGCAGCTTAATGAATTGCAAAGCATGCGCCTGCAAATGGAACATCAGCAAAAGCGTAGCTGGATTTTTGGCAGCATCATGGCTATCCTGCTTTCAATTGCGATCATTTCACCATGGTTTGTGTCAGTGATTTTGATCGTACTGGCAAGCGTACTCGCAGTCTGGCGGATTGCAAAATAACTGAAATAACCTTCTTAAAAGACCTGACATTGTTCAGGTTTTTTTATTTCTCTCCTTCCCTATGACTGCAAAGTCACCTTAGGGTATATCTTGCCATTGGGCTTTGTGACCAGATGCTTAAAATATGTCCTCATTGGTCAAATATGGGTTGAACCTTTATGCAGATTTTACAAAAACATGCGCCTGCTCTGAAAATCCGCGCTGGGCATCAGGCTCGTGAGCTGATTCTGAAAGAAGGTTTACAACCCGAACAGGTCGATATTGTGCCGGGTGCTGCAGGTGGACCCAAAGGTATTGGTATTCAGGGACTGGATCAGGCCATTTTTGGCGAGTTTTTCCCACGAGCTCCTCAGCGTAGAACCTTAGTCGGCTCATCCATTGGTAGCTGGCGTTTTGCCAGTGTCGCGGCATGGGGAGCCAAAGCAGGCACTGAACGTCTTGCCGACTTGTATACCCATCTGTACTTTCACAAGAAAATGACCCGTAAGGAGGTCAGTGACGTTTGTCGTGGCATGCTGCTGGATCTGGTACAAGGCAAAGAAACTGATCTGGTGAATCATCCAGATTATCATCTGACGGTATTGTCGATTAAAGCCCAGCATATTTTTCAAAGTGACAAGGCGCTCCCCCTACTCGCCTCTGTGGCCGGCATTGTCGGAACTACCGCTGTGGCGCGCAAACATAGTCGCCATTTTATGCAACGTGTGATCAGCCAGCCGAATACCGGTGAACAGTTTAAAATTGCCGATGATGGATTTACTACACATTATCACGCCTTGACTGAGCAAAGTGTTTTGTCCTGGCTGATGGCTTCTGCCTCTATTCCGGGCGTGATGGCAGCAGTCAATAATATTCCGGATGCACCGCAAGGTTATTATCGCGATGGCGGTCTGATTGACTATCATATTGACCTGCCTTTCCAGAGCAAAGGCATCGTGCTGTATCCGCATTTTACTGACAGCATTACTCCCGGCTGGTTCGATAAACTGTTTAAACGCACGGCACGCCCGGAAAATCAGGCACGAACTTTGCTAATTTCACCCTCTCAGGAATATTTGCAAAGTTTGCCTTTGGGTCGTTTACCGGATCGTAAAGACTTCACTTTGAAAGGTTTGGATCAAGCTCAGCGGATTCAGCTCTGGAAGCAATGTATTGCTGAAAGTCAGCGCCTGGGAGATGAATTTCTGGAACTGGTCGAGAAGCAGAATTTTGCCGATGTGATGCAAAGCCTGTAATGGGCACAGCCTGTCCGAATTGTTTGTATAATTGCCTTAATTTTTTGAACTGTTGAGATTTATGCAGAAATTTTTAGTGATCCTGCAATATGCATGTATAGCCTTTGGACTTTATCTAATTTATAGCGTTAGCATGTCGCTGTATACCCAGCAATTTGAGCTGATGGAACTGGTGGCAGATATTGGCACCATTCTGATCTGTCTGGATTTGGGTGTGTTCTTATATACCAGTAAAGGCAAACAAGGCATCACCATGGAAGAGTATGCCAAACAGCTGGAACAACCACCGTCTAAACTGGTTTATGTGACACGTAAACTGGGACATCTGGGTATTTTATTGATTATTACCAGCTGGATTGTTCCGATTATTAATAGTTAATCCAAAATAAAAAACCTCCCGATTGGGAGGCTTTTTTTAAATTTCTTTGAGATGACAGGCTTTTAAAAATTGATATGTTGAATCATACAATTCACTCGGTCTGGTCCAATCATTATCATCTACATTCGGTAGGTAAATCACCACTCCTTGACGCGCACGAGTCAACAAAACACGATAAGTATTCAGTAGATATTTTTGCTTTTCCATCTGATTGATGTTCTGCCATTTTGTTCCTTTAAATGCTTGATAACACCAACCATCCTTAAAGTAAAAATTAATATCCCACGCAACACAGCAGTAATCTAATTCTAATCCTTGAACATCAAATTCTGTGGCGACATCTTCTAAGTAATATGAAGAACGTACATCAATTGTAGAATTCAAAAACCAATCAGATGGTGTGATTTTATTTTTAACATCAATCCCCTCTGCTTTGAGTCTTCTTGCGCCTGAGCTCGCAACCATGCCGTAACGCTCTGTCCCTTTAGCTTGTTGTTTTAGCCACGACTTGGCTCTTTCCAAGTTCCTTGTTAAAACAATTGGATAGGATTTTATAACTTGGCTATAAATATGTTGTGCTTTCGTCGCATCCCCATCTAAAATTGCTTGGACAAGTTCAGCAACTCTTTCACTTCTAAACGACCTTACTGATACCGCCAAATGTAAATCAGGTTCTTTATTACCATACTGAATTAAATGATGCTTTCGGCTTTGATCTTGTATATAGACACGATCCTCTAAAACTTTCTCAGAATAATAAATCTGCCATTCAGGATAATGCTGTTGTAAAGCATCTAACCATTCGATAACCCCTGCTTCTCCAGTGTTAATCTCTTGACCGCCACCGATCAAACAAATAATCACACACCAATCTGTGTGCCGATCCATTACCTCAATCAAAAATTGTGGTTCAGATTTATCAAAGCTCTGAATTCCCTTTTTTTGCTTCATAAAGTTAGAAACTTGTTCTTTGCGCCAAGCTCTTTGTGCCTCATCAAATACTACCACCTTTTCAATAGGAGCTTCTAATGACCTTAAGTACTCATCTCGAAAGTGATGGATATTTTGAATAAAAGCTTTTGCTTTTCTTTCAGCACTTGATCTGGTTTCAAGTTGACCTTCAGTTTTTGCTGTTTCGACTGTTTGTCGAATCAGCGCTTCCCTTAGCACATCAACAAGTGGGCCATTGCCCGAGAGAAAAACTGAATGTTCTGATTCGTCTTTTTTTAGTCGCTGGTTAGCAATATTCAGCCCTGCTAATGTTTTTCCAGCACCCGGGACTCCTGTAAGAAAACAAATTGCCTTATGTCGTTTTTCTTTTGTTGTTTCAATAATATGTTCAATACGTGCTGAAGTTATTTTTAAATTAATCGCCCCTGCATCACTTCTGGAAATATCTTCAACTTGATGTCCTTGATAAAGTGCTTTCGCTGCTTCAATGATTGTGGGTGTCGGTCTATAGCTGGCTTGATTCCACTCTTGGATATTAATGTCCATACCCACATCATAATGCGCAAGAGCCTGTAGAATCATTTGGTTTAAATTGTACTGATGACAACAAATGGGTGCTCCAAGATCATCTACATCCTCCCAAATGATCTCTTGTGTATCCGCTTCAGTAGCTATAAGAATTGGAATAATTTTTTTATCATGACTTTGTGAATGAAAATTCTTTAAATCCAAGCAATAATCAATCACCTGATTTTTTGCAGTTGTAGAGTAAAAACTTTCCCCAACCTTAAACTCAATAACAAAGATTAAATTACGAATAATCAGAATATTATCAGCACGCTTCCCCATTCGAGGAATGCTGTACTCAAAGTAAAGATGACCCTTTGCTATACCAACTAAATTTGCTTTTAAAATATCTATTTGTGCTAACCAAGCATTTTTCTGTAAATCTTCAAGTGCAAATTCATGATGCTGTGCCAAATTACCTAAGATTAAGTCATTTGAGCTAGATAAAAAATCTTGGATGGAACTTTGATAATAACTTCTTAGCATTTTTAGATTCTTTGAGATTTTTTAATATTGTCGATACGAAAAACCTCCCTTTTGGGAGGTTTTTCGTTTAGAGCCTAAAGATTATTTCGAACCTTTAATCCCGGCTTGAAGTAATAGTGCTCCTAAACCACCAATTTTATTTTCTTGTGGTTTAGCCGCTTGAGGTTTCTTGCCATGCGGGCGGTCACCTTGTGGACGTGCATGCTGTGGACGTTTGCCTTGTGGCTTGCGCTCACCGCGTTGCTCATTGTCACGACGTGGTTGACGTGGTGCTTTCGCTGGCGCTTCCGAACCTTCAGGACGCATCGACAGATTGACACGGTTACGTTCCACATCAACGTTCAGTACATGAACTTGTACGATTTGACCTGGTTTTACCACTTTATGCGGATCAGCCACAAATTCATTGGCTAATTCAGAAATATGTACCAAACCATCCTGATGTACACCGACATCCACGAAAGCACCGAAGTTAGTGACGTTGGTCACTACACCTTCCAGTTGCATGCCTTCAGTCAATTGAGCCACTTCAGTAATATCATCACGGAATTTTGCGGTACGGAATTCTGGACGCGGGTCACGGCCAGGTTTTTCCAGTTCAGCCAAAACGTCCTGAACGGTTGGCAGCCCGAATTTATCATCCACAAACTCTTCAGCATTGACCTGGCGAATGATTTCAGTATTGCCAATAATATCTTTTACAGTCGTTGCTTTCGCTTCAACAATTTTAGATACCAGTGGATAAGATTCAGGGTGAACTGCAGACGCATCTAATGGTTCTGAACCTTGCTGGATACGCAAGAAACCCGCTGCCTGTTCAAAAGTACGTTCACCTAGACGTGGCACTTTTTTCAGGTCCTGACGGTTGTCAAAACGGCCATTTTCCTTACGGAAGGCCACGATTTGCTGCGCGATTGATTTGTTCAGACCTGCGATATAACCCAAAATCGCAGCAGATGCAGTATTCACATCCACACCGACCGAGTTCACACAGTCTTCAACGACTGCTTCAAGAGTTTTTGCCAGACCGGTCTGGTTTACATCATGCTGGTACTGACCTACACCAATGGACTTAGGATCGATTTTCACCAGTTCTGCTAATGGATCTTGCAGACGGCGTGCAATTGATACTGCACCACGGATCGATACATCCAATTCAGGCAATTCCTGAGAAGCCAGTTCAGATGCTGAGTAAACAGAAGCTCCCGCTTCTGAAACAGAAACACGGGTCAATTTCAGGTCGCTATTTGCAGCCATCATTTCAGCAACCAATGCTTCAGTTTCACGGCTGGCCGTACCATTCCCGATTGCAATCAGGTCAACATTGAATTCGCGGCAAAGACGCGCCAATTCAGTCAGTGAACCTTCTTTATCATCTTTCGGTGCAAATGGGTAAATGGTGCTATGTGCCAGTACATCGCCAGACTCATTCACCACTGCCAGTTTAACGCCGGTACGGATGCCAGGGTCTACACCCAGAGTTGTACGGGCACCTGCAGGTGCAGAAAGCAGTAAATGACGCAGGTTTTCAGCAAAGACCTGCATTGCTTCAGCTTCAGCAGCCAGACGTTTTTCAGTCAATAATGAATGTTCAATCGTTGGACGAACTTTACCAAGCCAGAACAGTTTCGCAGTTTGCTTTAAGAAATCCTGACGAGATTGCGGCTGAATGGTATCCAGGTTGTATTCAGTTTCAATACGTGCCAATGGTGCATCATCTTCACCATCTACTTTAAGGCCCAGTACATTTTCCTGGCGGCCACGTAGCATTGCCAATAAGCGGTGTGAAGGTACCTTGTTCAGATTTTCAGAGAAATCGAAGTAATCACGGAATTTTTTACCAACTTCTTTTTTCTCTTCGCTGGCGACCAGACTTTTCAGCACAGCAGTTTTAGCAAACATTGCTTTAAGTTCAGTGGTCAACGCAATATTCTGTGCCCAGTCATCAATCAGGATGTGCTGGATCGCATCGAGCTGGCTTTCCTGATCTGGATAATCTTCATGGCTAAAGCACGCCAAAGCTTCTGCTGGATCCACGGCTTCAGTAAAGATTTTTTCTGCAATCGGACCTAAACCGGCTTCTTTCGCTTTAAACGATTTGCTGGTACGTTTTGGACGGTATGGTGCGTAAATTTCTTCTAGGGCATTTTTAGTTTCTGCCGTATTCACCCGCGCCAATAAATCATCAGATAATTTATTTTGTTCTTTTAGTGATTCGATCACCTTTTCACGGCGTTCATACAAATCACGCAAATACGATAAACGTGTATCGAGCTGGCGTAGTTGCGTATCGTCTAAGCCCTGCGTTACTTCTTTACGGTAACGTGCAATGAAAGGAACGCTGGCACCCTCATCAATCAGTTTGATGGCAGCTTCTACTTGATTTGGACGTACGGCAAGTTCTTTTGCCAACTGCTGAACTAAGTCAGTCATCGTGTTTGATCCCACAAGGATAAGTACTAAATGGCATGATTATAAAGACCAGGTCTATAAAATCCACCATTGTTTTTATTAATTTATATAAGCTTCAGATAACCGTATACGATCGTTTTCCAGTTTTTCCGCTAAAGTTTGCATGAACTTTGCATTTTATTCTTGTTCCGGGACGATTTTTTTCGCATATAGATGTATATATTTGGTATCTATGTCTTGATTTTAACTGCAATATTTGATGCTTTAGAGCATAGTCAATTAATAGTAATGAATCGTATACTCAAAGCATATTTCATTTTTTGTTTATGACGACAATAAAGAATAAAGGAGCACCTCATGAGTTTAGTGGTACCTGCTGAAAAACCCGATGCTGTACATACCGAAACCGACCGGGTCGAGCGCATCCTGGTTGTCGATGATGATGTGCGTCTGCGTACCCTGTTACAACGTTTCCTTGAAGATAAAGGCTTCGTCGTTAAAACTGCGCACGATGCCACCCAGATGGATCGATTATTACAGCGGGAACTGTTTTCTCTGATTGTGCTCGATTTTATGTTGCCTGTAGAAGATGGCCTCAGCATCTGTCGTCGCCTACGCCAATCGAATATTGATATTCCAATCATTATGCTCACCGCACGTGGCAGCGATTCAGATCGTATTGCAGGTCTGGAAGCCGGTGCAGATGATTACCTGCCTAAACCATTTAATCCAAATGAATTGCTGGCACGTATTCGTGCAGTTTTGCGTCGTCAAGTCCGTGAAGTTCCAGGCGCTCCTAGCCAGCAAATGGAAGTGGTATCCTTTGGCCCATGGTCACTGGATCTGTCCACTCGTACTCTGACTCGTGAAGGACAGGTCGTCACCTTAACTACCGGTGAATTTGCCGTATTGAAAGCCTTAGTCCAACATCCACGTGAACCTTTAACTCGTGACAAGCTGATGAATCTGGCACGTGGCCGTGAATGGGGTGCGATGGAACGTTCAATTGACGTTCAGGTATCACGCTTACGTCGACTGATTGAAGAAAACCCTGCCCGTGCGCGTTATATTCAAACCGTCTGGGGTGTCGGTTATGTGTTTGTTCCAGATGGTGCTGAATAATTTTCTTATTAGAAGAAAGTAAAATATTCGTCCGTCTATAAATCTAGTTTTGAATTACGTGACAAATTCATTCGCAACTGACTGAGGCAGGAGGTATTCATCTCTAATGTTTCTGCGATAAATTGATTACTTGCCGCAATTTGACGAGTTTTGCGAATGAAAATGGTTTTGCCTACTTTTGCCGAAACAAAAGTAGGTCGAACCGAAGGTTTCAACCTATATCTAAATTACAGATGGTTTGACTCCGGTGTGATAAGGCCTTTTAATCAACTCATAATAATTTGCTGAAGTCATAGCACAGGATTGCTCAGTGAAACTCGACCCCATCGACCCACAAAAATTTACCGATTTTGTCAGTTATTCAGAAAAAAAACGCACCCCTTGGGAACGCTTTCTGGACAAGATCAAGCCGCGCTCCGCAGCGATGCGAACCACTGTGCTGGTGGTCTTTGTGGTCTGTTTCAGCCTGTTCATGTCAATCTGGTTTTTCTGGCGCACACTTTATTTACCTGAAATTCAGCAACATGCACGTTATTTGGCTATGGAGCTGGAAATTCTCAATAATCCGGACCTGCGTCTTTATCATAAAGAACAGGAAGTCGATATTGATACCTGGCTCAAAAACCGGATCGGAATCGAATATGTCACCAATCCGGCTGAATATCCGAATGTAAAAGACAAGGTCATTGCCGAATTCTTTACTAACCAGATTGAAACCAAACTGGCCAAAGAATTAAGAATCGAACAGGCAACCGTTTATTTCCAGTTCAAGCCAAGTCCACGCATCTGGATTCAAACTCCAGAAATGAATGGCAACTGGGTACGTGAGCCTCTTAAAACCTATGCCAACTATAGTCCTGAACTGATTCTAGGCTGGCTGTTGGGTACGCCACTCATTGCTGGCATTATTATCCTGACCCTGGTGCGTCAGCTAAACCGTCCTTTACGCCGCTTGCAGAATGCAGCAAATAGCTATAGTAAAAATGGTTCCGCCCCTTATCTGGATACCAATCATGGTCCGCTGGAAATCCGTCAGGTGAATCATGCCTTTAACCAGATGATTTATACCCTGGATCAAACTGAACGTGATCGTCGAATCATGCTCGCAGGGATTTCACATGACCTGCGTACACCGTTGACCCGTATCCGTCTTAGCGCAGAAATGATGCCGGATGAAGACTTTCTCAAGGAAGGCCTGATTTATGACGTCGAGGATATGGATGCCATTCTGAACCAGTTCATTTCCTATATGCGGGATGGCTCCGATGAAGAACTGCAAGAAACCAATGTTAATGTGCTGTTGCAGGAACTGGTCAAGCAGTTTAAGCCACTCGATATTCGCTTTACACCTCAAGAGATACCCCTGGTTGAGGTACGCAGCATGTCGCTGAAACGTCTGATTGGTAATCTGATCAACAACTCGAAACGCTATGGTGCCGAACCGATCGAGCTGGCTGCCTATGTGCAGGACCATAAACTGATGATCAGTGTGGCCGATCATGGTGAAGGGATTCCAGAAGACCAGATTGAAGCGCTGATGCAACCCTTTGTTCGTGGAAATTCTGCGCGTACCGTACAAGGCAGTGGTCTGGGTCTGGCAATTGTCAAGCGTATTGTTGATATTCACTCAGGTGAGCTGCATATCCAGAATCGGCCTGAAGGCGGTCTGGAAGCCATTATCGCCTTACCCCTGAAAACAGCAGATTCCGAGGCACCCGCTGCCCCAACCACCTTAGATAAAATTCGTCAAACGCTCACTGATCACTTCTAGTAAGTGATCATAAAAGCAACAAACGACTTTTTAGTATTTCTATATAATTCATTTTAATTTTCAATAATTCAATAATTTAAAAAACATCATTTTTCATTATACCTACATTTAGCTAAAAAATTAGACCTTAGCCTAACACCTATGCAAAATACATTTTTTGATCGGTACAATCCGTATCATTATTTAAGAATTTATGAGAGTTGAAATGTCTTTAGATCGTATCCGTTTAGCCTCCCTACACAACAAAGTCATCAGCCCTGAACAAGCTGCTGAATTCATCGAAGATGGTATGACTGTGGGTATGAGTGGCTTTACTCGCGCTGGTGAAGCGAAGGCGGTTCCTTTAGCTTTAGTACAACGCGCAAAAGCAAATCCATTAAAGATCACGTTAATTACTGGTGCATCACTAGGGAACGATCTAGACAAACAATTGACTGAAGCTGGTGTATTGGCACGCCGTTTACCGTTCCAGGTCGATAACACTTTACGTAAAGCGATCAATAAAGGCGAAGTGATGTTCATCGATCAGCATTTGTCTGAAACAGTTGAACAGATGCGTAACCAGCAGTTGAAAAAACCTGATGTAGCGGTAATTGAAGCAGTTGCGATCACTGAAGATGGCGGCATCATTCCAACAACTTCTGTAGGTAACTCTGCAAGTTTTGCAATTTTTGCTGAAAAAGTGATTGTAGAAATCAATACGAATTTAAGCCCGGCATTTGAAGGCTTGCACGATATCTACATCCCGACATATCGTCCAACGCGTCAAGCGATTCCATTGACTCAAGTGGATGAGCGTATCGGTACGCATGCGATCAATATCGATCCATCTAAAATTGTTGGTATCGTATTTAACAGCGAATTGCATGACTCTCCATCTACTGTGACCGCACCAGATGATGAGACTCAAAGTATTGCCAACCATTTGATCGCTTTCTTTGAAAAAGAAGTGGCTGAAGACCGTCTACCGAAAAACCTCGGGCCTCTTCAAGCAGGGATTGGTTCAATCGCAAATGCGGTATTGACGGGTCTGAAAGATTCAAACTTCGAAGACTTGATCATGTACTCAGAAGTACTACAAGACTGTACCTTTGAATTGATCGACGCAGGTAAGATGAAGTTTGCTTCAGGTTCTTCAATTACACTTTCTGCTAAATATGGCGAGAAAGTATTTAACAACCTTGAGCAATACAAAGACAAACTGGTATTACGTCCACAAGAGATCTCTAACCACCCTGAACTGGTACGTCGTTTAGGTATTATCGGGATCAACACTGCGCTTGAATTCGATATCTACGGTAACGTGAACTCAACTCACGTTTGTGGTACTAAAATGATGAACGGTATCGGTGGTTCAGGTGACTTCGCACGTAATGCGCACTTGGCAATCTTCGTGACCAAATCAATTGCGAAAGGTGGCGACATCTCTTCAGTAGTACCATTCGCGTCTCACGTAGACCATGCTGAACATGATGTAGATATTCTGGTAACTGAACAAGGTCTGGCAGATCTTCGTGGTCTGGCGCCACGTGAACGTGCTCGTGCGATCATCGATAACTGTGCCCACCCAATGTACCGTGATGCATTGAATGACTACTTCGACCGTGCATGTGCGAAAGGTGGCCATACACCTCACCTGCTTCGTGAAGCATTATCTTGGCACTCTAACTTTGAAGAAAATGGTCATATGCTTGCAGTAGAAGCTGCAGTCAAAACTGCTTAATTGACCGATTCAGAAAACGCCCTACGGGGCGTTTTTTTATGGAAAAATAAATAAACAAGGACAAATCCATCTATAAAAATCTGATCAGATTAACTTCTTAAATATTTTGAATGATTAAACTGCACTTAGTTTGGATGCAGGGCTTTAAATTCCAGTTCTTCACCCTCATACTTCTACCAAGACAAAGATTAGAGACATGACATGCGCGTAGATATTTGGTCAGATGTGGTCTGCCCTTTTTGCTATATTGGTAAAAAACGTCTGGAAGCTGCTGCAAAGGAAAGTGGGATTGAACTTGAAGTCCATTGGCATAGTTTTCAGCTAGATCCTGAAGCACCAGTCCGTCAGGAAGTTTCCAACTCTGAGCGTTTGGCACAAAAATATGGCCGCTCAGTGCCAGAAGTTGAAGACATGCAGCGCAATATTGCAGCCATGGCTAAACAGGAAGGCATTGAATTTAACTGGGAAGGCGCCAATTCTGGCAATACCTTGAATGCGCATCGCATCATTCACCTGGCACAAAGCAAAGGTCTAGGCAATGAAGCTCAGGAAGCCTTTTTCTACAGCTATATGACGCAAGGCCTGCCAATTGGTGAACGTGAAACGCTGGAAGATGTCGCAGCGCGTATTGGCCTGAACCCGGTTGAAGTAGATGATTTACTCGACTCGGATGAATTTGCGGATTTTGTTAAATTTGACCAGGAAGTAGCGCGTGACCAGCTCAAAGTTACCGGTGTACCTTTCTTCGTTTTTGACCAGCGTATTGCTTTGGCAGGTGCTCAGCCGAAGGAAGTTTTCTTGCAAGTCCTTGAAAAGGCATTAGAGGAGCCACAGGAACAGCCAGCAGCTGATCAGTGTTCTACAGATGCTTGTGATGTTCCGGCAAAGCCTGAATAAAAACTAAATCAAATCAAAAAATCCCCATTCAAGATGGGGATTTTTTATGGATGATATGAATTATTCAACCAGAAAACTAATCTTTAGATTGACACGATATTCGGTAATTTTATTGTCATTAATGACGACTTTCTGTTCATTGATCCAGGCACCTTGAACATTTTTAATCGTCTCTGTGACTTTCGCGATGCCAGTCTGAATTGCATCCTCAAAGCTTTTACTACTGCTTGAATTGACTTCTACCACTTTTGCAATTGCCATGATTCAACACTCACTCTGTGAAGATAGAAGCATTCATCTTAGTTGATTTAAATTTCTCTACAGCTCTTAGCAAACAAGCGATAGCAAAAACTTACAGGGAATGAACAAATACTAATCTGTCATTACTGCTTTAAAAAAATTTAAATCTAGTTCTCTATTTTCGATAATCAACAAATAAATGTTTGCTTAAAAGCTTCTAAAACATCTAAAAAATGTATAAAAAACAATCCAAAACCGTCTAGAGTAAATATTCTAATACATTGTTTTATAGAGTATTTTATCTAAATTTAGTTGCTTTTCTTGCCGATTTGATCATTTTTTATTAATTGCCATTTGATATTATTTTTCACGTGATTTAAGACTAATTTTTTCCTTGTTCAAGCTCTTGAACATCCAGATATCAAAAGGTCATGTTATGAAAACTGTTAAATTTTTATGCGCAGCAACTGTGATGGCTTTTTCTCTACAAGCTTCAGCACAAATGGCTCAAGTGGTTTATCTTCCAGATTTCCCTGTGAGCAAAGCTCCAGTTAAAACTGTAGCTACAGATACTGCAACTGCAGAAACTGAAAAAGCGGCTTAAGTCTTTAAGCAAAATCTCCCAGCAGGCTGAATTATTCAGCCTGTTTTTATTTCAGGGCTTCGAAAATTTAACTTGTTCTTCTATTTAAAGAGCATTAAAAACCTCATTATTTTTTATTTTATTTTGATTTCGTTCACTTTTTATTCAAAAAAAACCACCAAATTCGCTTAAAAAATACTCAAAATAATCAAGTATTTTTTCAATCAGATGCTTATAATCAGAACCTGATCTTTTATGGATTTCAGACTTTCTTGTTATGAACCAGCTTCAAGCATTAATACAGGGAAAAATTTCTCCGCAGGCAATTTCTGTGGATTTTTTGATTGAAATGGCTGAGCGTTATCCAGATCCCAACTCTACCGAATATAAATTGGTAGAACTTGCGGTCAATATGATCATGGCCAAGTCACTGGATAAAGCACTCAAATATATCTAGAGAGCTAAAATGAATGCTTTAGAAAAAGCAAAGTTAATTAAAGAATTAAATGAATTGGGGCAGCAACTAGAACATAAATCCCTCAGTTTATATGAAGCCGCCCGAACCAAAAAACGGCTCCAGGATATTTTTCATCTCTGTGATGAACCTGTTTTTAAAAATCAGATTTTAAGTTTTAAATCCCGTGTCCAGCCTGAGCTGGCAGCACATCAGTTTGCGGCGAGCACCGAGTTTCATCACTGTTATCGCGGTTATTTTAAGAATCCTGTCCAGCTGCAACAGGCACTCACTGCACATTCAGAAACAGGCTGGGCCTTTTTGCATCAGCCACAACAAGGCTGGCAAATCTGGCTGGGTCCTGTAGAGCAAACTGATTTTTTACATAGTGAATGGGATGAATTAGCAAATTGCCATCACTGGCTTTTGCAGCAACAGCAACAAGACGCATATTTTCCTCTCGATCCCCAACTGGATATTCCGGCTTTATCTGTTCAGGATGCCGAATTCAATACGCTTACCCTAGAAATCGCGCGTTATCATCAGGGCAGTTTGCAGATCCAGACCAAGATCACTGCACCTCAATTGTCTAAAACAATTAAACCTGATTTAGACAGAGCAACTAGCGAAACAGAAGAAGCTAAAACAGCTGAGCTGTCTATAGAAATAGACAACACGGATAGTTCATCCTCTATTTTGATAATAGATGAAAATATTACTTTCCCTGAATCTATACAGCTAGGTGAATTCTCTGCCCTGCTGCATCCATTAGAACATGCTGGAGCGACTATACGGCGCCTCTGTGCCCTAGAATTACAACCGACTGTCTCCCAACCGGCCGATCTGGAAATAGCGCTATATTATGCCGAGGAAGAGCACTGGCAGGCACGTCCTGTTTATCTCTCCATGCAGACCGATCAGCAAGGGCAAGGTCTGAAATATCTGATGCTCTTAGGCGCACCGAGCCTCTTGCAGGCCAATTCCTGTATCCAGCACTGGGGCACGCAACGTGGACGGCGTTGTATAGAGATAAAATCCATATCATGGGCAGCTTTAGGTGCCTGTCTTGATCAGATAGATCTTTTCAGTGAAATATATCTGCAACAAGCCGAAACGGTCTGGATGCCTGAGGAAAGCTATGCCTATATTCCGGCTCGGTGTATTCATCAAAAGAAATTTATCAATTTTGAGGAAGCGCCCGCTGATTTTTCTACTCCAATTTTATTGCTACAGGAACATCAGAAAATTCGGGTGATTCATGGAGAACGTCGCCTGACATTGTCCAATCAGGAAATCGCTTATCCTTATTTAATGCTCAAACGTGATAAGGATTTGAATTGGCAAAAAATTCATCAAATTGTTTTAGGATTGTCACAGCCGGTACAGGTTTTAGATCTTTATATGGCAATTCAGGCACAAATCATTAAATAATTGATGTAGTTATGTAGTTTATCCTTGCTTTTTTTCCTTATTTTTTAGAAAACTAGCGCAGTAAATAAAATACGATAAGAGCAAGAATCAACTCATGCGAATAAACCAAATTACTCGAATCTTATTGCTATCACTTGGCGTGGGATTAAGTAGTAGCCCAGTTTGGGCAGAAGCATCTCCTACAGAACCTGCAGAAACAGAACAGCCTACAGGTACAGGTACAGGTACAGGTACAGGTACAGGTATTTTAGATCAGATTCCACGCTTGATCGATGCCACGCCTACGATTTTACCTGAACAGTCAGACGAAGCGATGGTGCCCACCACCGAAGAAACAGAAGATAAATCTTGGGCTGACAAAAAGCAGAAAAGAATCCGTGAATGGGCAGACCGCACCGCACATAAGATTGATAACTGGTTTGGCCAGACCAACCCGGATGAGCCAGCAACTGCGACTTTGCGAATCATCCTGGATAATAGCTGGGACAAATATGAAAACTATGAAATCAAGCCGAGGATTCGAGGAAAAATCAAGCTTCCAACCTTGGAACAAAAGTTAAGTCTGGTCTTTGGTGATGACAGCCTGGATAACGAACTGGATAGCAATGTCGCAATTACCAATGAAAATCCTGGCAATGCCCGGGATAAAAATCTGGATATTCGCCGTACCCGTGAAAACAACAGCTCGTTTGCACTACGCTGGTCAGAATTTTCAAATGGCCTACCTTTCGATAGCGATCTGGATCTGGGGGTACGTTCTGGGGATGATATCTATGTACGGGCCAAAATCAGCAAAGACTGGGCGATGCAGAATGACTTCTCTTTTCATGCCGAACAGATTTATCGCTATGGATTGCAGAGTGAAAATTATTTGCGGACCAACCTGGAACTGATCCATGCTCGTCCCAATGAGGCCTTTTTTTCCAATCAGTTAAGTTTAACCTATGCAGATGAGCAGGAAGACGATTTGACCTGGGACAACTATACCTTCAGACAGCATCAATTTTTCCAGGGCAACCGCTTTAACTATGGCATCTATACGGGCGGCTATCTGGATGATAAAGATTTACGCTTAAATCGCTGGGGACCTTATGTGTCCTGGAGACAGCCTTTCTTACGTGAATGGTTCTTTGTGCAAGGCGACCTGAACTATCTGAATGATGACCGACTGGACCGAAGCCATTATCTGGGTGCGATGGTACGTCTTGAGGCCATTTTCTAAATTTGAACAAATCCGGAACTATAAAAGCCCATAAAATATGGGCTTTTTAATGTCTGAATCCAATAAGTTTTTATTGGCGGTGCTCAACCGTTGTAAAGGCAATTCGATCACTACGAATCATACGTTTTTGCTGCAAAGAAGGCTGTTCCATCTGTGGCATATTCCATACCGCGCGGTCGGTACGCTGCATTCGTTTTACTTTTGGCGCTTCTTTTTTCATGGGTGCCTGAAAACTAATACGATCGCTACGAGTCACTTTTTTGGACTCAGTATCGACCATTGTGGCTGCGCTCATTGACATCAGAATGACTGTACTCAGACTCATCATCAGTGATTTTTTCATGGGAGAATTCTCTAAACTTAATAATCGCTATTATAAATTAATATATAAAATATTATCTATTTTTCAGATTTAAAACTTAAAGGTATTTTTTTATTCTGGCTATCGCTTTTTTAAATCATTAAAGGGGAATCCAAGTTTTAAGCGCTAAATTCAGAACATAAAAAATCCCTCCGTAGAGGGATTTTTGAAATATAAAAATTAACCCAACAATAGACTGTTAATACGTTTTACATACTCAGCCGGATTTTCTGGTAGACCACCTTCTGCAATCATTGCCTGATCAAAGATCACATTGGCCAGATCATCAAACTGGGCAGAACCTTCCAGTTTTTTCACCAATGGATGTTCCGGGTTAATCTCCAGAATCGGCTTCACATCCGGTACAGGCTGACCTGCATCTTTCAGCATACGGATCAGTTGTGGAGAAAGCTCCCCTTCCCCTGTGACCAGACAGGCTGGTGAATCAACCAGACGAGTCGTTACACGTACTTCTTTGGTTTTGTCTTTCAAAGAATCTGTCAGCTTTTCAACCACAGGTTTGAACTGTTCAGCAGCAGCTTCCAGTGCTTTTTTCTCTTCTGCATCTTGCAGATCACCTAGGTCGACTGCACCCTTAGATACGTTTTGCAATGGGGTACCATCAAACTCATGCACGAAGTTCATTGCCCATTCATCGACGCGTTCTGACATCAGCAATACTTCAATGCCTTTTTTCTTGAATACTTCCAGTTGCGGTGAGTTTTTCGCAGCATTCAGGCTTTCAGCGGTAATGTAGTAAATCGCTTTCTGGCCTTCTTTCATGCGTGCTTTATAGTCTGCCAATGAAGTGCTCACCTCATCATTGGTCGAAGTTGCATAGCGCAGCAGTTTCAAGATACGTTCGCGGTTACCGAAATCTTCACCCAGACCTTCTTTCAGCACCGCACCAAATTCGCGGTAGAAAGTTTTGAAGTTTTCCTGATCTTTTTCATCTTCAGATTTTGCCAGATTATCCAAAGTGGTCAGAATACGGCGAGTGTTACCTTCACGGATGGTTTTCACATCACGGCTTTCCTGCAGCAATTCACGGCTCACATTTAATGGCAGATCGGCACTGTCTACCACGCCCTGTACAAAGCGCAGATAGTTTGGAATCAGGTTATCCGCATCATCCATAATGAAGACACGTTTCACATAGAGTTTGATGCCGGCCTTGGCTTCACGAGTGAAAATATCCTGTGGCGCTTTGCTTGGGATATAAAGCAGTTGGGTATATTCAGTACTACCTTCAACACGGTTATGCGCCCAAGCCAATGGTGCAGCAAAATCATGGGTTAGGTTTTTATAGAATTCGGTATATTGCTCTTCAGTAATCTCAGATTTATTCCGAGTCCACAGTGCGCTGGCCGAGTTAATCGCTTCCCACTCATCGGTCTTCACATATTGACCGCCTTTTGGTGTTTCACCTTCAGCAGCTTCTTCTTCCTGCCAGACTTCTTTTTGCATCTGGATTGGCAGGCTGATGTGATCTGAGTATTTGTTGATGATCTGTTTGACTTTATAGCTTTGCAGATAATCCAGTGCATCTTCACGCAGATGCAGGATAATATCGGTACCACGACCTTCTTTAGTGATCTGTTCAACTTCGAATTCACCAGTACCGCCACTGATCCAGCGCACCCCTTCTGAGGTATCCGTACCGGCACGACGTGATTCTACAGTAATCTTATCAGCCACAATAAAGCCTGAGTAGAAACCGACACCAAACTGGCCAATCAGCTGCGCATCAGCTTTCTGATCACCCGTCAGTTTTGACATAAAGTCTTTGGTCCCTGATTTGGCAATCGTCCCCAGATTTTCAATGGCTTCTTGCTGACTTAAACCGATCCCGTTATCTGAAATGGTAATAGTTTTATTTTCTGGATCGAGGCTGACACGAACGCGAAGGTCAGGATCATTTTCATAATATTCAGGATGGTTGATCCCTTCAAAACGTAATTTGTCACACGCATCTGAAGCATTAGAAATTAATTCACGCAGGAAAATTTCAGGATTTGAATAAAGCGAATGGGTCACGAGGTGCAGTAACTGCGCTACCTCAGCCTGGAAACTGTGTTTTTGTACGCTTAAATCGCTCATGAATCACTCCTATTATTTTAGATACAGATGTTAACTGTTGCCTATATGAATGGAGTGAGTTCAATAATTTTCAATAGCCTCAAAATAATTTTTTCGCAAAAAATATTTTTATGGCTTTCATTTTTATCAGTCTAATTGATGGGATGGACAAGACTTAATAAGGCCCCATTTTATAGATACGATCAAAATGCAGATCCAGCTGCTGCTGACGCATGTTATAGACCTGACTCAAGCAGGATATGGATTCCTGGCAACGGTCACGAAACTGCAGCCATTTCACCTGATCGCGTTGAATCACCGAACGTGTTCCCATCGGCACCATACGGCGCAAGATGTTATAGCTGGTACTCATTTTGACATCAGCATCATTCAGCAAACGATGTTCACAAATTGTTTTCTCAGTCGCGGTTGTCGCTTTCTGACAATTAAAACTGGCAGCATAACTCTGTGAAATAAACAGCGTGCTGAAGATCAAAAGACTCTTCGACAAAAAACTCATGCTTTGATCTTCCTTATTATTAAGTCGTATTCAATTAATATTTACTTTATTCGTTTTAATATATTTGAGTATTGCCAATCTGCTCAATTTCAATACGTTATAAATCGTTGTTATTTTGAAAAAAAGCCCCATTCAGGATGAGGCTTTTGGAAAAGTGAACCAAAAAATTGGAGCTTAGAATTTATAGCTATAACCGATCGTATAAACCCAAGGATCGATTCCAAATTCACCTAAATTAATTTTTGTCCCATCAGCAGTCTTTGCTTCCAGATCTGTATCTAAGTCTGCATAACGTGCATCAACAAAGACACCCCAGTTTTTTGCATCCGCTGGCTGGAAGTTAAAGCCGACTTGGCCAGCTACCCCATAAGCAACATCTGCATCAAGCTTTGCTACATCTAATGCACCTAATGCGTCTTTTGCAGTTTGGCTAAATTCTTCATCCCATGGAATGAATACTGTAGCACCTACACCGATATATGGAGTAAAGCGGCTTGAATTTTTAAAATTATATTTGGCTGTAATCGTTGGTGGTAGATGTTTTAATGATGCAATTTTCACATCACCCGCCATCTCAACATCATGTTTAAATGGGGTAGCCAATAATAATTCGGCTGAAATATTGTCATTGAAGAAATATTCGACTGAAGGAGTAAAATTGAGTTCGCTACTTGCTTTAGCATCTTCAACTACACCAGGAATCAGGTCAGTTTCCTGAGTAGGCGCTAATACAGAAGCCCCCACTTTCACTTGCCATTGCCCTGCCATCGCAGATGCTGAAAGACCCATTAATGCAATAAGAGCTACTTGCTTTAACATTTTAAAATACCCCCAAGGGAAGAATAATTATTAAGAAAATATTTCTTAATTAATAATAAACATGGCTTAAATTATTATGCAATAGAGATTATAAAAATAAATTTTATTTATTATTTAAGTATATGTAATTATTATATATTTATTTTAAATTGACCATATTGGTTGGTTTTAAATACCCAGTAATTTAATCAGATTAAAATAATAATATTCAGAGTAAAATAATCAGGTTTATATTAATTTTTTATTTAAATATATATTTTAAATACATCTTATAATTTATTTTAAATCTAGGCAAATCTGCTCCGATTTATATCAGAGCAGATTATAAAAAGGACTTACAGAACCATGGCTGCAATCCAGCCAAAAATGATAAGCGGAATATTAAAATGAATGAAGGTTGGAACCACACTATCCTTCATATGGTCATGCTGACCATCCATATTCAGACCGGATGTTGGGCCTAAAGTTGAATCTGATGCTGGAGAACCGGCATCGCCCAAAGCAGCCGCAGTCCCAATGATCGCAATAGTTGCTGCAGGACTAAAACCAAATTGAATACAGAGCGGTACATAAATAATCGCCAGAATCGGAATGGTAGAGAATGATGAACCGATACCCAGAGTAATCAGCAGACCAATCAACAACATTAAAAAGGCGGCAAGTGCCTGGCTATTACCAATCCAGTCAACCGACGCTTCAACCAGCGCAGGAACCTGTCCTGTTGCCTCAATCACGGCAGCAAAACCTTGCGCGGCAATCATGATAAAGCCAACCAGGGCCATCATACGCATACCGGTGATGATCACATCATCTGCTTCTTTCCATTTAAAGATTCCGGCACAACTCAAGATTGCGACACCGACCAGACCGGCAAGAATCATGGAATCTGAATAGAGCTGTACCACAAGAGTTGCAATCACCGCGATCGCTGCCATCCAGATGGTCAGTTTGGCAATTTGCGGTTTCGCTGATTTTTGTTCTACACCCAGTTCAGCAGAGATACTTTGCTGCTGTTCCACATGGATATCTTTATAGAGACGCGGCTTACGGTAGCTGATAAACATGGCCACCAGCAAACCCACGAACATACCTGAGACCGGAATCGCCATCGCAGCGGGAATCTGGTCATAAGTAATCTCAAAGCCATAAGGTTTACCAAAGGTATTGATGTTATGGCCCAGAATATCATTCAGGAAGATGGCACCAAAACCGACTGGAACCAGCATATATGTTCCCACCAGACCAAAGGTCAGCAGACAGGCCACCAAACGGCGATCCAGCTTCAGATGGTTAAATACCAGCAATAATGGTGGAATCAGAACCGGAATAAAGGCAATGTGTACCGGAATCACGTTTTGTGAGAAAACGGCAGCCAATGCGACGGTACAGAAGATCAGATATTTAACCTTGTTCTGTGCCTTTTCTGATGCCTCACCTTTTAAGGTGGTAATCATTTTATAGGCCAGCAAGTCAGGCAAACCGGAACGTGCCAAGGCCAAAGCAAAAGCACCCAAGATGCCATAAGCCAAGGCAATTTTAGCGCCGCCGCCCAGACCATTGTTAAATGCATCTAAAGTTCCCTGGAGGCCAAGACCTGCCAGCAAACCACCCGTAACAGCACCAATGACCAGGGCAAAAACCACAGGTACACGTGCCAATGAGAGTCCAAACATGACTCCAATAGCAGCAAGAATTGCGAACATAATGAATTGGGAATGAGAGAAAACGGCTATTTTATCAGAAAATCCGGATAAAAATTCTTCCACTTATCCCTTGCCGAGTCACGTTCCCAATCTCCGTATCAGATGGTCGCTGTTAATTTCTGCTGAATAAAATTATGAATCAGATGAGCCACCTGTTTCGGCTGGCTTAGGATAGCCCAGTGATTGGCATTCAGTTCTACCCGGGAAAAATCTTCCACCCATTTTGGCATTTCATCAATCAGATCCGGGCCAACAAACTGGTCCTTTTTGAGCACAATTGCCTGTACCGGACAGATCGCAAAACGCTGTCTAGGTCGAGATAAACGTGGTAGAAAGTTCGCCCGATACAGATTGACGCCATATTTGCCGTCTTTGACAATATTCTGGTTTAGCGGCAGATTTTCCTGCTGTTCCAGCTGACTGATCATTTTGCCCCAACGTTCTGCATTAAAGAAATTCCATGCTGTAGGTGCTATAAAAGGTAGCTGGAATACCGCGATATACCAAGACTTGGTCATCTGTTTAAAAAACTTGGCCTTATACTGTTTAAACTGTTCACGCATCCAGAAAGCAGCATGATCCAGACATGGACCTGACATGGTGCTAAAAGACAAAATCCGGCCTTTAAATTTAGGTTCGGTGACTGCTTCCCAAGCCTGGATTGACCCCCAGTCATGAGCCGCAAGGTGGAAAGCTCGTCCTGGCAAGACCTGATCGACCACTTGCTCTAAATCTGCACACAGACGTTCCAGACGATAATCCCGAATTTTCTTGGGAACGCTAGAGTCTCCTGCTCCGCGTACATCATAGGTCACCACAAAATAATCCTGAACGAGGTGAGAAATCACCGCTTCCCAGACATCCTGATGGTCAGGATAACCATGAACCAGCACCAAAGCCGGTCGCTCAGGCTCACCCCAGGTTTTCACATAGAGACGTTGATGATCGCTGGTATCTACCCACTGGCTATGTCTTTGCATAGATGTATCCTTATTCGCTGATTGACTCTTTTATTGTTGAAATAGGCACGATTTATCAATGCCAGCTTATTTTTGTTGTTCTAGTATGCATACAAGACCAGAAAAAAGAATATCCGCATGAGCCTATTACGAAAAATTCAGCAACTGCCTTTATTATCCAAATTTATCCTGAATCGCTATGCCCCTTATCGTGGAGCAGGCATTGTCATTGATGAAATGGACTTTGCCAATTATCACGTTCGCGTGAAAATGCCACTGACTCGCAAGAATCAGAATATTGTGGGAGTACATTTTGGTGGCAGCCTGTATTCCATGGTCGACCCTTTTTATATGTTATTGCTGATGCATCATCTTGGTCCGAAATACATTGTTTGGGATAAAAGCTCTACCATTCAGTTTCTGGCGCCAGGACGCGGAACAGTCTATGCTGACATCCGGATTTCCAAGCAGGAAGTACAAACAGTAAAAGAACTGGCAGCTAACCATAGTCCGGTTTATCGCCAGTATCAGCTTAATATTTATGATGATTCCGGTGTGCGTATCGCTGAGGTACAAAAGACCGTTTATATCCGCCTTAAACAGAGCAAAGGCAAGCCTCGAGAAGCTAAATAACGAAATTGAATAAACTAAAAGCGCCATTGAGGCGCTTTTAAATCTATCTGGAGGATCGTTCTGTCGATTAACGACGACGGTTATTCTGCTCAATCGCCGCACCAGCACCACCACCGATGGCACCACCAATTGCAGCACCACCTGTACCGCCAAAGATGCTTTTACCCACTGCAGAACCTACAGCACCACCGACACCACTATAGGTCGCATTACGGTTTGAACCACCTTGAGCTTTACTGCCGACTGCTGCACCGGCACCACCGCCAACTGCTGCACCAACACCACCACCCACTCTGTTACCTACACCACCACCCACTGCACCACCGAGCGCAGCTGCGCCAATACGCTGATCTTTAGCAGACATATTTTCACAGCCTGCCAACATAAAAGTGGAGATAGTTGCAACAGCCATTACGCTCATTAACTTTTTCATGATCTTGGCCTTCCTTCGTGCTTTGACTTAAGATTAACCTGATTTTAAGGAGCGATTCATAACAAGATGTTAAATCTTGAAACCCTCATGATTTATTTTGTAAAGAGCTCATGAAAGATCATGTTTTGCTGATGATTTATCTATATTTAGGACAAGTAACTTCCAGACAATCTGACCTTTTCTAGCGATATAAATATGTATAATTTGAGAAATAAAAAAGCCACCCGAAGGTGGCTTTTTAAAATGATTTAGCGGCTAATTACAGACCGTTAAATTCATCGCTGAATGCTTGGCTCAACGCTTGATCTACATCAGAGAAGTCATTGTGCAGTTCAAATTCTGCAGCTTCTGCTTCTTGACGACGACGCTCTAAGTGGTAAGCGAGACCTGTACCCGCTGGGATCAGACGACCTACAACTACGTTTTCTTTCAGACCGCGTAGATCATCTTCTTTACCTGTTACAGCCGCTTCAGTTAACACACGAGTAGTTTCCTGGAACGATGCAGCAGAGATGAACGAGTCAGTAGAAAGCGACGCTTTGGTAATACCCATCAATTGACGTTCAAACTTCGCAGGGAACTTGTTCTGCGCAAGAACAGCTTGGTTCTCTTGCATCACACGGATGTAATCCACTTGTTCACCTTTGATGAAGCTTGTATCGCCACCATCAGTGATATCAACTTTACGCAGCATCTGACGTACGATCACTTCAATATGCTTGTCGTTGATTTTTACACCTTGCAGACGGTAAACGTCCTGAACTTCGTTCACGATGTAGTTGGTCAACGCCACTTCACCTTTCAAACGTAAGATGTCATGCGGGTTCTGTGGACCATCAGAAATAGTTTCACCACGGTTCACATGTTCGCCTTCGAACACGTTAATGGTACGCCATTTCGGAATCAGCTCTTCGTAGATCTCAGAACCATCATCCGGAGTAATCACCAGACGGTTTTTACCTTTGGTCTCTTTACCGAAACTTACAACACCTGAAACTTCTGCAAGGATTGCATGTTCTTTCGGTTTACGCGCTTCGAACAAGTCAGCAACACGTGGCAGACCACCGGTAATATCACGAGTACGTGAAGATTCTTGTGGTACACGACCAATTACGTCACCCACACCAATGGTTTCGCCATCACGGACAGAAAGAATGGTGTTTTGTGGCAAGAAGTAGAACTGTTCGCCGCCATCTACTGTGTCAAGCACAACAGCTGGACGTAAATCCTTACCAGAAGCAGGACGTGCTGTTACAGGCAAAATTTCAACAGTAGTCATACCAGTTGCATCATCAGTTTTCGATGTTGCAGTTACACCATCAGCGATCTGGCTGAAGCGAACTTTACCAGCTACTTCTGTTACAAGTGGATGTGTATGTGGATCCCAAGTCGCTACGATACCGCCTGCTTCTACAGCTTCGCCATCTTTCAGCAAGATAGACGCACCGTATGGCAGTTTGTAACGTTCACGTTCACGGCCTAAGTCATCTGCAATACCGATTTCACCTGAACGTGAAGTTGATACCAAGTGACCTTTGGCATGTTGTACAGTTTTCACGTTGTGGAAACGTACAGTACCTTTGTTACGAACTTGTACGCTATTTGCAGCAGAAGTTCGGCTCGCAGCACCACCTACGTGGAACGTACGCATGGTTAACTGTGTACCCGGCTCACCAATCGACTGAGCAGCCATAACACCTACAGATTCACCTGGGTTTACCAAGTGACCGCGTGCAAGGTCACGACCGTAACATTTCGCACAAACACCGAAAGTAGATTCACAAGATACGACTGAACGTACTTTAACTTCATCGACACCTTGCTCTTCCAGGTAGTTTGCAAGTTTTTCGTCGATCAATGTATTACGCGGCAGAATAACTTCTTCAGTACCCGCACGTTTCACATCTTCAGCAACTACACGACCCAGTACTCGAGTACCCAGGTTCTCGATCACGTCACCGCCTTGAATGAACGGAGTCATGACAAGACCAGACAACGTACCACAATCCGGCTCAGTGATGACCAAGTCTTGCGCAACGTCTACCAGACGACGAGTAAGGTAACCAGAGTTCGCTGTTTTCAGTGCTGTATCGGCCAAACCTTTACGTGCACCGTGTGTTGAAATGAAGTACTGAAGTACTGTCAGACCTTCACGGAAGTTCGCTTTAATAGGCGTTTCAATGATCGAACCATCCGGTTTCGCCATCAGACCACGCATACCAGCCAACTGACGAATCTGAGCTGCGGAACCACGGGCACCAGAGTCAGACATCATGTAAATGCTGTTGAATGATTTCTGTTTCTCGTCTTCACCCTGTTTGTTCTTAACAGTCGTGAATGACAAGTTGTCCATCATCGCTTTTGCTACCTGGTCGTTTGTACGCGCCCAGATATCGACAACTTTGTTATAGCGTTCGCCGGCAGTTACGAAACCTTGTTCGAACTGTTGTTCGATTTCACGAACTTCAGCTTCTGCTTTACCGATAATCGCCTGTTTTTGTGGTGGAATGACCATGTCTTCCATACCAACAGAAACACCAGAACGAGTCGCTTGACGGAAGCCAAGATACATCAATTGGTCAGCGAAGATAACAGTGTCTTTCAAGCCCAGTTTACGGTAGCAAGAGTTGATTAACTTAGAGATGTTCTTTTTGGTCATCTCAACGTTAATTTGCTGGAAGTCCATACCTTCAGGCACAACTTCCCAAAGCAGACAGCGACCAGGAGTCGTATCTACGATAATCGTTTGCTGTTCACGTTCGCCGTTTTCGTTGATCACGGTTTGGTGTACACGTGCTTTCACACGAGCGTGCATATCTACCTGACCAGTCGCAAGCGCACGGTTCACTTCGTCAGTGTCCGCGAATACCATGCCTTCACCTTTGGCATTTACCGCATCACGAGTGATGTAGTAAAGACCCAAGACAACGTCCTGAGACGGTACGATGATTGGCTCACCGTTCGCTGGAGACAGAATGTTGTTGGTCGACATCATTAACGCACGAGCTTCTAACTGAGCTTCAAGTGTTAATGGTACGTGTACCGCCATTTGGTCACCGTCGAAGTCGGCGTTGAACGCAGCACATACGAGTGGGTGAAGACGGATCGCTTTACCTTCAATCAGAATAGGTTCAAATGCTTGAAGACCTAGACGGTGAAGGGTCGGCGCACGGTTCAACATTACTGGATGCTGACGAATCACAGAGGCAAGAACATCCCAAACTTCTGGAGTTTCACGTTCAACCATTTTCTTCGCAGCTTTAATGGTTGTTGCTTGACCAGATGCTTGCAGCTTCGCAAAGATGAATGGCTTGAACAGTTCAAGCGCCATTTTCTTAGGAAGACCACATTGGTGTAAACGCAAGCTTGGACCTACGGTAATTACCGAACGACCAGAGTAATCGACACGTTTACCCAACAAGTTCTGACGGAAACGACCTTGTTTACCTTTGATCATATCTGCCAAAGATTTAAGCGGACGTTTGTTCGAACCTGTAATTGCACGACCACGACGACCGTTATCCAGCAATGCATCTACAGATTCTTGCAACATACGTTTTTCGTTACGTACGATGATATCTGGAGCCGCAAGGTCAAGAAGACGTTTCAAACGGTTGTTACGGTTGATCACACGACGGTAAAGGTCGTTCAGGTCAGAAGTCGCGAAACGACCACCTTCAAGTGGTACAAGCGGACGAAGATCTGGTGGAAGTACAGGAAGTACGTTCATCACCATCCATTCTGGCTTGTTGTTCGAATCGTTGAATGCTTCCATCAATTTCAGACGTTTAGAGGCTTTTTTAAGCTTAGTTTCTGAAGTTGTATTTGGAATTTCTTCACGAAGACGCGCAATTTCAGCTTCAAGATCGATATCTTTAAGCAGGTCTTGAACCGCTTCTGCACCCATTTTCGCAGTGAATTCATCACCGTGTTCTTCTAACGCATTGAAGTATTCTTCATCGTTAAGAAGTTGGTATTTCTCAAATGGAGTCATACCTGGGTCAGTTACAACGTAAGATTCGAAATACAATACGCGTTCGATATCACGTAGCGTCATGTCTAATAAAAGACCGATACGGCTAGGCAGTGATTTCAGGAACCAGATGTGTGCAACTGGAGAAGCTAGTTCGATGTGACCCATACGCTCACGACGAACTTTCGCAGTTGTTACTTCAACGCCACATTTTTCACAAATGACGCCTTTGTATTTCATACGCTTGTATTTACCACACAAGCATTCGTAATCTTTTACTGGACCAAAGATTTTGGCACAGAACAAACCGTCACGCTCAGGCTTGAACGTACGGTAGTTAATGGTTTCTGGCTTTTTAACTTCACCATGAGACCACGACTTAATCATTTCTGGTGACGCAAGACCAATACGGATGCGATCAAACTCTACTGGAGCATGACCGTCGGAATCCGTCTTTTTGCGCATGATATCGAGCAAGTCTTTCAATTTTTTTCTCCGTGTGTCGAGGAGATTTTCACTTCCCGACTGGGTCACAAATATTGTTTTTTACTGAAATTCGGGAATCTCAAGAATCCCCCTAAACCCCCTTTATAAAGGGGGACTTTCTCCCCTCTTTCTTAAAGAGGGGTCGGGGGAGATTTCTTAGTCACCATTTTTCAGTTCAATGTTGATACCTAAAGAACGGATCTCTTTGGTCAATACGTTGAACGATTCAGGCATACCTGGGTCCATATAATGGTTACCATCTACAATGTTCTTATAGATACGGGTACGGCCTTCAACGTCATCCGACTTCACAGTAAGCATTTCTTGAAGCGTATATGCTGCACCGTATGCTTCCAGTGCCCAGACTTCCATCTCACCGAAACGCTGACCACCGAATTGTGCTTTACCACCCAGCGGCTGTTGCGTTACCAGAGAGTAAGAACCAGTAGAACGCGCATGCATCTTGTCGTCAACCAAGTGGTTCAGTTTCAGCATGTACATGTAACCTACAGTTACAGGACGGTCGAAACGTTCACCAGTACGGCCATCATACAATACAGTTTGACCCGTACGTGACAAGCCAGCAAGCTCAAGTAATTCTTTGATCTGACCTTCTTCAGCACCATCAAATACTGGAGTTGCCAGAGGAATACCTTTACGCAAGTTACCAGACAGTTTCAAGATTTCTTCATCAGTCAGGCTGTCAAGATCTTCTTGCTGACCGCCAACCTTATTATAAATCTTGTCTAGGAAATCACGCAGTTCAAGAACTGTACGCTGTTCTTTCAGCATCTTATCGACTTGATCGCCAAGACCTTTAGCAGCCATACCCAAGTGAGTTTCCAGAATCTGACCGACGTTCATACGTGATGGTACACCGAGCGGGTTCAGTACGATATCTACTGGTACACCATTGGCATCGTGCGGCATGTCTTCAACAGGCAGGATGTTAGAAACTACACCCTTGTTACCGTGACGACCCGCCATCTTATCACCAGGCTGGATACGACGTTTAACGGCCAGGTAAACCTTAACAACTTTCAATACGCCAGTTGTCAGTTCGTCACCTGTAGAAAGTTTGCGTTTTTTCTCAGCAAATTTCTCATCAATTTCAAGGCTCTTCTCTTTTAAGAACACTTGAATTTGAGTTAAACGTTCAGCAATTGCTTCATCACTTGGTTGGATATCAAGCAGATCAACCAGCTCTAAACCAGATAACAATTCTTCAGACAGTTTGTCACCGCGTTTAGTAGTACCGCCACCGTTAGATTCCTGACCTTTCAACAGACGAACAATACGTTCGCGTGCTGCTTCTTCGAAGATTTTGTATTCTTCTTTCAAGTCTTTACGGTAAGCATCAAGCTGAGCTTTTTCAATTGCCTGAGCACGTTCGTCTTTCTCAAGACCGTCACGTGTAAACACTTGAACGTCGATCACAGTACCTTTAGTACCCGATGGAACACGTAAAGAAGAGTCTTTTACGTCAGCCGCTTTTTCACCGAAGATTGCACGAAGCAGTTTTTCTTCAGGAGTTAACTGAGTTTCACCTTTAGGCGTTACTTTACCTACCAGGATGTCACCCGCGGTCACTTCAGCACCGATGTAAACGATACCTGACTCGTCCAGTTTAGAAAGCGCTGCTTCACCCACGTTCGGGATATCGGCAGTAATTTCTTCAGCACCCAGTTTGGTATCACGTGCAACACATGAAAGTTCCTGGATGTGAATAGACGTTAAACGGTCTTCTTGAAGAACACGCTCAGATAACAAGATCGAGTCTTCGTAGTTGTAACCGTTCCAAGTCATGAACGCTACACGCATGTTTTGACCCAATGCTAGCTCACCACCATCAGTTGATGGACCGTCAGCCAGAACGTCGCCACGACCTACTTTATCGCCCAGGTTCACAAGAACTTTCTGGTTGATACAAGTGTTCTGGTTAGAACGTGTGTATTTGATCAGGTTATAGATATCTACACCTGCTTCGCCTGCAACCATTTCGTCTTCGTTGACACGAATCACGACACGCGAAGCGTCAACAAATTCAATACGACCACCACGTTTCGCGATTACACATACACCAGAGTCATGTGCTACGTTCGCTTCCATACCGGTACCAACCAGTGGTTTGTCAGCGATTAACGTAGGAACAGCCTGACGTTGCATGTTCGAACCCATCAATGCACGGTTGGCGTCATCGTGCTCAAGGAACGGAATCAGTGATGCTGCTACAGATACAACCTGTTGAGCAGATACGTCCATATGCGTCACTTTTTCAGGAGGCATACGTACGAATTCACCTTGGTGACGTACAGAAACGAATTCTTCAGACAGGTTGCCGTCTTTATCTACTGCAGAGTCGGCCTGTGCAATCACAGTACCTACTTCTTCAATCGCAGACAGGTATTCAACGTCATCAGTTACGCGGCCATCAACCACTTTACGGTATGGAGTTTCCAGGAAACCGAAGTTGTTACATTTGGCGTAAACAGACAGAGAGTTGATCAAACCAATGTTTGGACCCTCAGGGGTCTCAATTGGACATACACGACCATAGTGAGTTTGATGTACGTCACGTACTTCGAAGCCCGCACGTTCACGAGTCAAACCACCAGGCCCAAGTGCTGATACACGACGCTTGTGTGTAATTTCAGACAACGGATTGTTTTGGTCCATGAACTGAGACAACTGGCTTGAACCAAAGAATTCTTTGATTGCAGCAGCCACTGGCTTCGCATTGATCAGGTCTTGCGGAGACAGATTATCAGTTTCAGCTTGAGACAAACGTTCTTTAACAGCACGTTCTACACGAACCAGACCTACACGGAATTGGTTCTCAGTCATTTCACCCACAGAACGAACACGACGGTTACCCAAGTGGTCGATATCGTCGACTTCACCTTTACCGTTACGGATTTCTACTAATGTTTTTAATACATCAGTGATATCTTCATTCGAGAGAATGCCTTCAACTTCGCGTGACTTCTGGTCAGTACCTACTTCGTAAGGACGACCCAAACGACGGTTAAACTTCATACGGCCGACTGGAGACAGGTCATAACGCTCAGAAGAGAAGAACAGGTTATTGAACAGGTTCTCAGCAGCTTCTTTTGTTGGTGGCTCACCTGGACGCATGACTTTGTAGATTTCTACAAGCGCTTCATCACGGCTTACTGTCGTATCAGCACGTAATGTATCCGCAATGAACGGACCACGGTCGATATCGTTAGTGAACAGGATGTTGAACTGTTTCACACCGCCTTCTGCAATTTTCACCATGATTTCATGGCTCAGAACAGTATTGGCTGCAATCACATCACCATCTTTCAGTGGGATATCTTCAGCAGTGATACGTTCGTACAGGTACTCATCAGGAACAGAAAGCTTCTCAAGACCAGATGCTTCCATTTGACGTACATGACGTGCGTTAATACGTTTACCTTGTTCAACAATGACTTTACCGTCTTTGTCAGCAATATCGAATTGCGCCATTTCGCCGCGCAGGCGCTCTGGAACAAGGTCAATCTGGTAGCTACCCATGTCCAGATACACAGGTACTTTCTCGTAGAACATGTCGAGAATTTGTTCGTTGGCATAACCCAACGCACGAAGCACCACAGTCGCAAGCAATTTACGACGACGGTCAATACGTACGTAGACCAGGTCTTTGGCATCGAATTCAAAGTCTAACCATGAACCACGGTAAGGAATGATACGAGCTGAATAAAGGACTTTACCGCTTGAGTGAGTCTTGCCTTTATCGTGGTCAAAGAATACGCCCGGTGAACGGTGCAATTGCGATACGATTACACGCTCGGTACCGTTAATGACGAAAGTACCGTTGTCTGTCATAAGCGGCATTTCGCCCATGTAGACTTCTTGTTCACGTACGTCTTTGATTGATTTAGTTTCGCGATCTTTCAGGATCAAACGAATTTTTACGCGCATTGGTGCTGCATAAGTTGAGCCACGAAGGATACATTCGCGTACATCAAACTCAGGCTTACCAAGACTATACTCAACGAATTCTAAAGCAGCATTGCCAGAATAACTTTCAATAGGAAAAACTGAACGAAATGCGGCTTGGAGACCGATATCTTCGCGGTTTTTTGGTGATTTGCCATCTTGTAAGAATGTTCTGTACGAGTCGACTTGAATCGCGAGCAGGTACGGAGCATCCATGACGCTAGGCAATTTACCAAAATTCTTACGGATCCGTTTCTTTTCGGTATATGAGTATGCCATCTGGAGTCCTCGGAAAGTGTAAACCAAGCCCGCCTGCAGAACGGGCTCAGAAGGAATTACGCTGGCCGATATGGCCACCACTCTTTACAAATGCTGCAATTTTTAGTGGTATTAAAACGCTTAACAATATTTTTTTAATGAAAAATATTGGTAAGCGTTTGTTCATTATGTTTATTTTTAATTTGTATGAATTTTATATCATGCAAACAAAAATCGAGCCGATTATTGTAACGCAAAAAGGCTGATGACCCAAGAGCCATCAGCCAATTTTTGGAGCCGATTATAAAAAAACCAGCTCCTTTAAGAAATTACTTAAGAGTAACTGTAGCACCAGCTTCTTCAAGTTTTTTCTTAAGCTCTTCGCCTTCTTCTTTAGAAACGCCTTCTTTAAGAACTGTAGGTGCGCCTTCAACCATGTCTTTAGCTTCTTTCAAGCCAAGACCGGTAGCTTCACGAACTGCTTTAATTACAGCAACTTTGTTCGCACCGAAAGAAGTCAACTCAACGTTGAATTCTGATTGTTCTTCAGCAGCAGCAGCAGCGCCAGGAGCAGCAGCTACAGCAACAGCAGCAGCAGATACGTTGAATTTCTCTTCGAAAGCAGAGATTAGTTCAACAAGTTCAAGAACAGTTTTTTCTGCAACTGCGTTTAGGATTTCTTCGTTAGTTAAAGCCATGAGAATAACTCCAAATGGAAATTGAATGGTGTGGAAATAAATTTAAGCTTATGCAGCTTCTGACTCGTTTTTCTCTTTGAGCGCAGTAATAAGGCGACCCAATTTCGAAATAGGAGCTTGAAGAACGTTTGCAAGCATAGTAAGCGCTTTTTCTTGGTTCGGAAGGTTCGCGATTACGCTAACTTCAGCACCTTCGTAAACTTTGCCATCAAATGCAGCAGCTTTAAGTTCGAATGCTTTGTTAGTTTTTGCGAATTCTTCGAACAAGCGTGCAGCTGCACCCATGTCGTCTTCAGAAGTCGAGAAAGCTAAGATTGTTGGGCCAACAAGGCTGTCGTTCAAGATATTGAATTGAGTATCTTGAAGAGCGCGTTTAGCCAGAGTGTTACGCACGATACGTGTTTTAACACCTAGTTTACGAGCTTCAACACGAAGAGCAGTTAATTGCTCAACTGTTAAACCTTGGTAGTCAGCAACAACAGCGGCAAATGCAGTAGAAGCAATTTCACTTACTTCAGCTACGATCTGTTTTTTGCCTTCAATAAGAAGAGCCATTGTAAAACCTCCTAACGGTGATTTATGTGCCTGATCACAAGCACACTCCCAATTCGTGAATTCATCTCTGAAATCACACGCGGAGGATGAACAAATCACACCACCGCGTCTACGCAGGCTGGAGTATTAAGAGGAAAGCATAAAACTCCCCTCGCCTGAGGTCTTTGACGCTGATAAATTTACATTTATCAATTCAAAGTCTGCCTAAGTTCGCAAGTAGTCCGAAACCGGTTTCTTCTTGCGTAAGTTTTAAAGCAGTGCTTTAAAACTTACTCAGGGCTTTAAAATTCTGTATAAGTTAAAACTTATTTAGAAACGTTTGCTACATCAACGATCAGACCAGGACCCATAGTAGAGCTTAGAGTGATCTTTTGAATGTAAACACCTTTAGAAGTAGCAGGTTTTGCTTTCTTAAGGTCAGCTACAAGAGCTTCAACGTTTTGACGAACAGCTTCAGCAGAGAAACCTACTTGACCGATTGCAGCATGGATGATACCCGCTTTGTCTACACGGTAACGTGCTTGACCAGCTTTTGCATTTTTAACTGCAGTAGCAACGTCAGGAGTTACAGTACCCACTTTAGGGTTTGGCATTAATCCACGTGGACCAAGAATCGTACCCAGTTTACCAACAACGCGCATTGCATCAGGAGCAGCAATCACTACGTCGAAGTCAAGGTTTCCGCCTTGGATGCTTTCAGCAAGATCGTCGAAACCAACAACGTCTGCACCAGCTTCTTTCGCAGCTTCAGCAGCAGCGCCTTGAGCAAATACAGCTACGCGTACAGTTTTACCAGTACCTGCAGGAAGAGTAGTCGCGCCACGAACAACCTGATCAGATTTACGAGGGTCAACACCTAGGTTTACAGCGATGTCCAAAGATTCTTTGAATTTCGCAGCTGGAAGGCTAGTAAGAACTTCTACAGCTTCTTCTAAAGTGTAAACTTTCTGTGCTTCTACAGCAGCAGCAATGGCTTTTTGACGTTTAGTTAACTTTGCCATGTCTTATAGCTCCACTTCCAAGCCCATAGAACGTGCAGAACCAGCGATGGTACGTACACGCGCGTCTAAATCAGCACCAGTTAAATCTGGTTCTTTAGTAGTCGCGATTTCTTCCAATTGAGCACGAGTCAACTTACCAACTTTAGTTTTGTTAGGTACAGAAGAACCCTTCTGGATACCAGCAGCTTTCTTAAGAAGAACAGCAGCAGGTGGAGTTTTCATGATGAATGTGAACGACTTGTCGTTGTACACAGTGATCACGACTGGAATTGGCAGACCAGCTTCAACTTTTTGTGTCGCAGCATTGAATTCTTTACAGAATGCCATGATGTTAACACCACGTTGACCTAGTGCAGGACCAATCGGTGGAGATGGATTCGCTTTACCAGCTGGAACTTGCAGCTTGATATAGCCGTCAATCTTCTTAGCCATTTCAAATTACCTCTGGGTGCAAACGCCGCTAGGCTCCCCAATGATTTCAAGTAACGATACCGTTACAACAACAATGCCTGATTTGCACGCAAATCAGGCGTTTTCAACCCGAACAAATTAAACTGTTTTTTCGACTTGGCGAAATTCCAGTTCAACCTGAGTTGGTCGGTTAAATACGTTAATCGTCAGCGTTAAGCGTGACTTGTCGTAAAGCACTTCTTCCACCACACCTTTAAAGTCAGTGAATGGACCGTCAATTACGAGTAATTCTTCGCCTGGTTCAAACATGGTCTTAGGACGCGGTGCTTCACCAGTATTGCGTACACGTGCAAGGATTGCATCAGCTTCTTTTTGCGTAATTGGAGCCGGTTTTTCAGCCGTACCGCCAATAAAGCCAAGTACTTTTGGACACTCTTTCACGATGTGCCAAGTGTCATCGTTCATTTCCATTTCGACTAATACATAGCCAGGAAAGAACTTACGCTCTGATTTACGCTTCTTGCCATCCTTCATTTCTACCACTTCTTCGGTAGGAACAAGGACTTCACCAAAGCTATCGGCAACAGCGCTACGCTGGATTCGATCATTAAGCGAACGCATCACTTGTTTTTCATAACCTGAATAGGCATGAATAATGTACCAACGTTTCATAGCTCTCTTACCCGATAATAAACTTCATTAACCAGCCTAAAACATAGTCAAAGCACCATAGAACAATGGCTGCAATCACTACAACAGCAAGGACTTGCCAAGATGTGGTCACAGTCTCTTGTTTGGTAGGCCAGGTCACTCGACGTAACTCGATTCGTGCATCTTTAAGAAGACGAACAAAGCCTTTGCCTTGATGGGTGGCGTATAATAAACCGAATGCCACAACGATACAAGCCAAAATTACCCCAACGCGCACCCAAATATCATTCGCAGGCGCCCAGTATGCAGGTAAATATTGGTTTACCATCATAGCACCGACCAATAAAATCAAGGCGATAACCCATAGAGCAATGTCTAATGGAGAACCAGAACTTACATCTACAGCAGGATTATTTCTTTGAGGAATTGCCGCTTCGCTTAATGCGTCGCGTGATTTATCATTCGACATTTTTGTACTCGTCGTAGGTTTCGCGACTTATTATATGACCAGTTTTGCCGACATCAAGCGTCTTTTGAAAAAAACTTGGCAGGCCAGGAGGGACTCGAACCCCCAACATTCGGTTTTGGAGACCGACGCTCTACCAATTGAACTACTGGCCTGTAGATAAACTGGAGCCGAAACTCCAGCTTATTTTCTATTCTATGATTATGCAGTTACTTTAGCAACTACACCAGCACCAACTGTACGACCACCTTCACGGATCGCAAAACGTAGACCTGGGTCCATTGCGATTGGGTGGATCAGTTCTACTGACATTTCTACG